>JAIOSN010000332.1 GCA_021107605.1 Anaerolineae bacterium
AAAATTGCCGTCCGAATTAACAGCAATGAAGAATTATAACATACTCCTTAAGAAGAGCAACGACATTCTGTCGCCTAAAATCTCACCGCACGGGGTATGGTTGACAACCGCTCCCATTCCTTTACAATAACCAGATGATAAGTCGCCAGCACAACCAGCAACCATTAGCAGAGAATCGTCTCAGTATCCTTTTGGCAGTGGTTTTAACCGGGACAACGCTCTTCCGTTTTGTAGAATTACCCACCTACTCGTGGAACGCACGCCGCATCTTTGGCTCGCCGCTGGGTTTTACCCTGGGTAGCAACTGGCTGCTCTCGCTCCTCCTGATGGGTTTGGTGAGCAGCGGCACCTACTCGCTGATGCAATCACGCCCCAAAATCCAGGCCCCGGAGCGCGCCTTATTGTTTTCTCTTATCACCCCCACTTTGAGCGCGTTATTCGCCTCTTTGCTGCTCCTCAATGCCCCTTCCTGGCCCACCTGGTTAGGCAGCCTCCTCTTGACCGGATTACTAATTGGCGTCATCGTCCAGCTCACTTATCAAGTCTATTCATTGAACGCCCCGCACTATGCCGGCATCCGCATGATCTTGAACATCACCGATTATCTGCTAGCCAGTGCATTATTCGGTCTCTTACTCGGCGCGCAAGAACGCGCCCTGGTCACCGGGCCAGCCGTCATCATCTTGAGCGGCTTATTAAGCTTGGATCTCCTGAGCGCCAGTGGCGGGGACACACGGGAGGTCTTCCTCTGGGGCGGGGTGATTGCCTTGCTGGAGGGGGAATTGGTTTGGATCTTAAGTTATTGGTCTATCTCCCCCTGGACCGCGGCCATGATTTTAACTCTGGGCATGTACGTAGGAAGTGGCATAAGCTACCAACATCTGCTGGGCAAATTACAACAACGTATGTTATGGGAATTCGCCATCATTGCTGCGGCCATGTTCATCTTACTCTTGGTTATCCAACCTTGACTCTGTTGAAAAAAGATAGCTCACCACGGAGACCCCGAGAACACTGAGAAAAAAATAAATTCGAGGATAGAAATACTTAGCCCTGACTTCATTGGAAAAAGATAGCTCACCACAAAGATGCCAAGACGCTAAAAAATAATTTTCTGAAGGTTCGGTTTTTAAGCACCTGGCCTTACCACCAAATGTCTCAACCCTTTTTTCAATGAAATCAACCTTAATTTTTCAAGGAGGAAGATGAATGGAAATTAAACAGAATGATACGCTAGTACAAAATATCCCCCAACGGATCTCCCGGCTGAAAGAGCTAGCTTACAATTACTGGTGGACCTGGCATCGCCCGGCCCGCGAGCTCTTCAAAAGGTTAGATCACACCGCCTGGATCACAACTCGCCACAACGCCTTGCGCATCCTCCAGGAAGTTTCACCTGAGTACTTGGCAAAGATGGCTAAGGATCCCTCCTTCTTGCGGTTATACGACAGCGTGATGTTAGAGCTTGATCACGACCTCGAAAATGGGCATCTCTGGTACCCACACACTCACCCCGACATGATGCAACATCCTATCGCCTACTTCTCCGCCGAATTTGGCATTCATACTTCACTACCCATCTATTCCGGTGGTCTGGGCGTGCTGGCTGGCGACCATACTAAAGAAGCCAGCGACTTAGGGTTGCCCTTCACCGGCGTGGGGTTCCTCTACGAACAAGGCTATTTCCACCAGAAGATGGATCACAATGGTTGGCAAGAAGCAAGTTATCCTTTCCTTGAGGCCGACAAAGTAGCCACTCGACCGGCTCGCTGCCCCGAGGGGGTGCATTGCCAGATCACCGTACCGGTAGGAGAACGTGAGATCCATTTGCGCGTCTGGGAAGTCCTAGTGGGTCGGGTCTCACTCTACCTGATGGATGCTAACCTGGAAGAGAACGCTCCCTGGGATCGCGAATTAACGGCCCGCCTCTACGGTGGAAATCGTGAAATGCGGATCCAACAAGAAATTCTACTCGGCATAGGAGGCGTCCACATCATCCGCATTTTAGATCTTGCGCCCCAGGTCTGGCATCTCAATGAAGGGCACTCCGCTTTCATGGTGCTAGAACGCCTGCGAGAGTACGTCTCAGAAGGTTGCACTTTCGCCGCAGCCCAAGAGCGGGTGCGCGCCAGCACCATCTTCACCACCCATACTCCCGTTCCGGCCGGCCAAGATACGTTCTCCTTCCATCTGATGGAGAAGTACTTTCACAATTTATGGGGGCAACTAAAGATCAGCCATGACGAATTTATGGCCTTAGGGAGCCACAACGGAGCCTTTAATATGACAGCCCTGGCCTTGCGGCTGGCCGGACAAGTTAACGGCGTCAGCGAACTGCATGGAGAGGTCTCCCGGCAGATGTGGAGTAATCTCTGGCCCGAGAAAAAAGTTGAGGAGACTCCCATCGGGCACGTTACTAACGGGGTACATCTCTCCTCATGGGTGGGAGCCGCCGTGAACCAGGTTTATCGGAAGTATATCAGCCCTAAGTGGGTAGAACGCCAGAGTGAAGCCCGCTTATGGAGTCGCATAGAAGAGGTGCCGGATAGAGAGCTCTGGGAAGTGCATACACATTTGAAGCAAAAACTCCTCAACACCATGCGGGAACGTGCCCGCGACGCGCGTATCAGCAATACGAGCACCCCCGACTATCTGTTGGCCTCCGGTATCTTCCTCAATCCCGATGCGCTGGTAATCGGTTTTGCCCGGCGTTTTGCCACCTACAAACGCTCCTCCTTGCTCTTCCGCGATATCGAACGGCTCAAAAAGCTCATCCATCATCGCTACCGCCCGGTGCAGTTCATCTTCGCCGGCAAAGCACATCCCGCTGACGAACCGGGGAAACGTCTACTCCAGGAGATCTACAATTGGGCGCGTAATCCAGAGATGGGGGGGCGGATCGCCTTTGTGGAAGATTATGACATGCACATCGCCCGCTATCTAGTGCAGGGAGTGGATGTCTGGCTCAATACCCCTCGCAAGCCCATGGAAGCCAGCGGTACCAGCGGCATGAAGGCGGCGCTTAATGGCGTGCTCAATCTAAGCGTGGAGGATGGCTGGTGGGCAGAAGCTTACAACGGGCGCAATGGTTGGAGTCTGGATAGTGATGAGCATTTCTCGGAAGAATGGCAACAGGACGAAACCGATGCCGGGACGCTCTATCGCGTCTTGGAAGAGGAAGTCATCCCGCTCTATTACCAGCAAGACCGCGATGGCGTCCCCCGCAATTGGGTCCGGATGATGAAAGAGTCCATCAGCACCGTAGTTCCCATGTTCTCCACACGCCGCATGGTTCAGGAGTATACCGAGAAGTATTACCTCCCCGCTATCCAAAAGAGTCTGGCTAGCGGCAAGTAGCTACGTAAAATTATTATCCGCGTCGGCGAGCAGCGGCTGCACCAGATCCTTGGGGGAGAGCCGCGGCTCGCTGACGGGCCAATCAACACCGATGGTGGGATCATTCCAACGAATACCCCGGTCGTGGGCAAGCGAGTACTCAGCGGTTACTTGATAGACCACGTCCGCCTCCGCGCTCAAGACGCAGAAGCCGTGGGCAAAGCCGGGCGGGATGTAGAGCAGCCGGTGGTTTTCTGCCGAGAGCACCTCGCCGACCCAGTGGCCGTAGGTGGGGGAACCGCGCCGAATATCAACGCCCACATCAAAGATCTCTCCACAGATAACCATGACCAGCTTGCCCTGGGCCAGCGGTGCTTTCTGATAGTGTAACCCACGCAGCACATTGCGGCTGGAGTGCGAGTGATTGCTCTGCACCAGGTACGGGATGCCGTACTCAGCAAAAAGAGAGTGCTGGTAAGTTTCCAGGAAAAAGCCCCGGTCGTCAGCGAATACGCGCGGCTCAATCAAAATAACTTCGGGTATGGCTAAGCGTCTGAATTTTGTCATAGATAGTCCTTAGTCTGGTAGTCGTTAGTCGAAAGTCAAAAGTCGAAAGGCACAGGTCGAAAGTCACAGGTCAATAGTCGATAGTCGGGTAGTTAAGATAAAGACCTCAGAGGTCTCTGGTAGCACCGCATAGCTGCAAACTACGGCGTATTTGCGGTAAATTCCTAGCGTGACAGGGGTCAGATAAGACCTCGGAGGTCTGGACAGTGGCTTAACTTAATGATATTGAGTCAATAGTCAATGCGCTAGCTCTGGCCGGTCTCCCACAAGAACTGCCCTTATCAGGGACCGAGCCACCAGAGCATCCTTCTTACCTTGCGCGGCTTGCTCGCTGTTGCACTTTGCGGGCCAACGGGTAGAGCGGATTGAGCGACTTCTCCCACAGTCCGGCAAAACGCACAACCTGGCCGCCGAAGCCACGTTTGAAGCGGTAGACACCCCAGAGACCATCGCTGCGCTCAGCGAACTCTTCCTCCAATATTCCTTCGTTGTAATCAGGAACGCCCCAGAGATCGTAGGTTGTGCAGCCTCGCGCTCTGG
>JAIOSN010000085.1 GCA_021107605.1 Anaerolineae bacterium
CTGGCTCCACATCACCTCCCCAATTACGCCTCCGAACTGGCGGCTCTCTTTCATGCCTTCTACCACAATTGCCATATCGTCTCCTCTGACCCTGCCGGCGCGGAGTTGACCCGTGCGCGCCTCATGTTGGCCCGCACCGCGAAAGTTGTTTTGGCCCGGGTACTGCATCTTATGGGGATGGACGCGCCGGAGAGAATGTAGGGAGTTAGTCAAGTAGTCAGATGGTCGGGTAGTCGATAGTCAGATTTTTGGCTAACGGCTAACGGCTAAAAACTAACTGCTAAAAACTAATCGCTAACTAACTAACCAAAGGGGCTAATCTATGGGACTTAAACCTGATTTTTGGATTCGTAAAATGGCATTGGAACATCAGATGATTGAGCCGTTCTTCGATGGACAGAAGCGCAATGGTATTATCTCTTACGGGCTTTCGTCGTACGGCTACGATATCCGTGTGGCGGATGAGTTCAAAGTCTTCACGCCGGGCAAGGGTGACCTGACCGTTGTGGATCCTAAATCGCTGGACCCGGGCGCGCTCATTGATTTCCAGGGCAAGGTTTGTATCATTCCGCCGAACTCCTTTGTTCTAGCGCGCAGCCTTGAGTACATGCGCATGCCGAGTGACGTGCTGGGCACTGTGTTGGGCAAGTCGACTTATGCGCGCTGCGGTATCGTGACCAACTTCACGCCGCTGGAGCCTGGATGGCACGGCTTTATCACTATCGAGATCAGCAACACGACGCCGTTGCCCGCCAAGATCTACGCCAACGAAGGCATCGCACAAGTGCTCTTCTTCCAGGGCGATGCGCCCTGTGAGATCTCCTACGCTGATAAGAAGGGTAAGTACCAGGGACAGCGTGGCGTGGTACTACCGCGTCTGTAGCAAGGAGGGCATGACGTGAACGTTGAAGTCTTGCATGAGGCCGGCTACGAACAGGCGTTGGTGGGTCTGAGCCTCAACCACAAACAGCCGGTGGAGAAGATGCCGCAGGTGGCGGAGCGGCTCTATCAGAAGAACGGCGGCCATAACAAGTTTCTGGAGTCCATGGTCGTCTGGATTGATATCACCGCAGCCCGCTACTGGTGGCAGCAGTTCGATACCTATCGCATCGGCGTGACCAAGCAGAGTGAATCGACGATGCACACCATCCTCAAGCGTTCGCTGACTCAGGACGATTTTGAGAGCGGCATTGATCCGGCGACGCTGGCGCGTCTGAATGACCTGATCGCCGCACGCAAGTTCATGCAGGTCAAACGCGAACTGCCGGAATCGTTCTTGCAGCGCCGTGTCGTCTGCACCAACTACAAAACTATCCGCCGGATGATCGAACAGCGGCACACCCACCGTTTGCGCGAATGGCAAGTTTTCTGTGTTGCCATGCGAGAGCAGTTGGCGTATGCTTGTTTTTTGGTAGATTGCTACGAATAGGCCGGCAAATGGCTTACCCACATTTGGTAGTCAGATGGTCAAATGGTCGGGTAGTCGATAGTCAGATAGTCAGATGGTTGGCTAAAAACTAACGGCTAACGGCTAATGGCTAAAAACTAACAGACTAACGGACTACCCGACTAAATGGAGGAAACATGAAGTTAGTTATTGGTTCAGATCACGGAGGCTACGCGCTCAAAGAGGTGGTGAAAGCGTATCTGCTGGAGCAAGGCCACACGGTCTCTGACCGGGGAACAGGTGATGGCGAGACCTCGGTTGATTACCCGGACTACGGGCGCGCGGTAGCCGCGGATGTGGCGGCTGGGAAGTGCGATTTCGGCATCGTCATCTGCGGGACGGGCATCGGCATCTCCATCGCCGCGAACAAGGTGCAGGGGATACGGGCCGCGCTCTGCACCGATCCCTACATGGCGCGGATGGCGCGGATGCACAACGCTGCTAACATCCTGGCGCTGGGTGGACGGGTGGTCGGCCCCGGTCTGGCTCTGGCCATCGTGGCGGCGTTTCTGGATGGTGAGTTCGCGGGTGGACGGCACGCGCGGCGCGTCGACAAAATCATGGCAATAGAGAGTTAATGTCAAAGGCGCAGATATATCTGGCCGATAGCCGCCTCATGCCGGAGGTGGCGGATGAGAGTGTGGCGTTAGTTGTCACCTCGCCGCCTTATTACGCTATCAAGGATTACGATGTCCCGGAGCAGATCGGCTATGGGCAGAGCCTGCACGAATACCTGACCGCGCTCTATCGCGTGTGGAGCGAGTGCTATCGCGTGTTACGGCCCGGCTCGCGGCTCTGCGTCAACATCGGCGACCAATTTGCCCGTGCGACGCAATTTGGACGTTACAAGGTCATCCCTTTGCACGCGGAAATTATCGCTCAAGCTGAACAGCTGGGCTTTGATTACATGGGCGCCATCATCTGGCAGAAGCGGACGACGCTGAAAACCAGCGGCGGCGCGGTGATCATGGGATCCTATCCGCATCCGCCCAACGGTGTGGTGGAGTTGGATTACGAATATATCCTGCTCTTCAAGAAATTGGGCCAACGCAAAATTGCTCGCGAGCGGCGCGAGAAGGCCGCTATGACTAAGGAAGAATGGAAAACTTTCTTCTCCGGACACTGGACCTTTGGTGGTGCGCGGCAAGGTGAGCATGGCGCGGTTTTCCCGGCGGAGCTGCCGCGTCGCCTGATCCGTATGTTCACCGTGCATGACGAAGTGGTCTTGGATCCCTTTCTGGGCAGCGGTACGACGGCGCAAGTCGCGCTCAAGTTGGGACGCCGGGCGATTGGCTACGAGATCAACCCCGATTTTCTCCCGTTGATTGAGGAACACTTAGCTGATGCCGGTATCTCGGAGGACGAGGTCATGGTTCTGAGACGTATGGAGACCCCCGTGGCGCCTATCGCGCATGAGTACACGCCCGGCATTCAGGACATCCGCCCGTTGCAGGCCGCACCGCTGCGGCAGCGCGAGCTATATCGGGTAGCGGAGATTGTGGATGCTCAGACCGTGCGGTTGGCGGACGGACGCGAAATCAGCTTGCTGGGCCTGCACGTCCCCCCGGAGAGCGAGAGCGCAGCGCGCGCCTACCTGGAGGAATTCGTCAACGGCAAGCGTGTCTCACTGCGCACCCCGTTAAAAGCGGAGCCAGCCGTGGCCTACGTCTATCTGCAGAACCGCATCTTTATCAACCGGAAAATGTTGGAAATGGGACTCGCGCTGCCTGACACGGCGTTGGAACATCCCCAGAGCCAGCGTTTCCAACGAGCTGCCGCAGCGACTTCCCAACTTACAGCTTTGATTCCGCTGGAGAAGGTGCTCGCCGCCAAGACGCTAAGCCGCTAAGAAAAAAAATTAAGTTCTAAAAGCTTTGCGTCTTTGTGGTGAAATACTTAGTTTTCGGGTAGAGCCAACTTTCGACCTTTGACTTTCGACATCAGACTTTCCCTTTTTGTCTTTTCACTTTGATCCCGCTGGAAAAGGTGCTCGCCGCCAAGACGCTAAGCCGCTAAGAAAAAAAATTAAGTTCTAAAATCTTCGCGCCTTTGTGGTGAAATACTTAGTTTTCGCGGTAGAGCCAACTTTCGACTTTCGACTTTCGACTTTTGACCAGGTGACTTTATGAGACCTTTACGCATCTTGCACTTTGCCGACCTGCACATTGGCATGGAAAACTATGGGCGTTTGGACCCCGAAACGGGCCTCAACCAGCGCGTCGCGGATTTTCTGGCGCGGTTGGATCAAGTGGTGGACTACGCCATCGAGCACGAGGCTGATCTGGTGCTCTTCGCCGGCGACGCTTTCCGCTCCCGTGACCCGAACCCTACGCACCAGCGCGAATTTGCGCGGCGGCTGCGCCGTCTCTCTGAACTCGCCATTCCTACCGTCTTGCTTGTTGGCAACCACGATATCCCGGTGATGTCCCAGCGCGCTTCCAGCGTTGATATCTTCACCGCGTTAGCTGTACCGCATATCACCGTGGTGCGTGAACCGCAACTCCTCCGCTTGGAGACCGCGCACGGTCCCGTGCAGATTGGCGCGCTGCCCTATCCTGTCCGCCAACGTCTGCTGACGCGTGAGCAATTCCGCCGTCTCTCCCAGGACGAACTGGATCAAGCTGTCACCGAGGTAGTCACCGGCTTGATCCGCGAGTTGACCGCGCAGCTGGAACCGGATCTCCCGGCCATCTTGACCGGGCACTTTTCTGTTGAGAGTGCGCATTGGGGTTCCGAGCGGGCTATCATGGTGGGCCGCGACGTCACTGTGCCGCTCTCCGCCCTCATGGATCCGGCGTGGGATTACGTCGCGTTGGGTCACATCCACCAGCACCAGAATCTCAATCCGGAGAACAACCCGCCGGTAGTTTACGCCGGCAGCCTGGAGCGGGTGGACTTCGGCGAAGAGGGGCAGCCCAAGGGTTTCTGCTGGGTCGAAGTGCGACCCGAGGCGACCAGCTGGCGTTACATCAAATCCCCGGCACGACACTTCCAGACCGTGCGTGTGGACGTGCGCGAAAGTGCGGAGCCACTGGCGGAAATTCAGCGTGCCGTAGCTCAGCACGACCTCGCCGGAGCCGTCGTGCGCTTGATTGTGCAGCTGACGCCGGAACAGGAACCCTACCTGCGCGCTGGCGACTTCTCCCCGTTACTGGCGGACGCCTTCTCCGCCCAGATCAACCGTGATGTGGACCGTACCGTCCGTGACCGGTTGGCGGGCTTGGAACCCGACTCCATGTTGCCCGAAGAGCTCCTCAAACGTTACCTGCTCGCCAAAGGCAGAGCGACGGAAGAGCTCGCGCCTTACCTCACCCTCGCCGGTGAAATTTTTCACCCGACCTCCTGACGGACAAATCAGCAAATGGGCAAATCAGCAAATGGGCAAATCAGCAAATGGCAAATCAGCATTGAGGGCTTTATGCCCATGTATTGAGCCTAGCGTCTCACTGTTCCCTCGTCTCCTCGTTTCTTCGCTTCTTCGCTCACTCGCTTTCTCTTTCTCGCTTACTCGCCTTCTCGCTCCCCTGTTTACTGTCTACTGTCTCCCCCCCTAATCCCTTGTCACTGATCACCGTTCCTTCGCTTCTTCGCTCACTCGCCTTCTCGCTCCCCCGTCTACCGTTTACCGTCTACTGTTTCCTCCCCCTAATCCCTTGTCACTGCTTACCGTTCCCTCGCTTTTTCGCTCACTCGCCTTTTCGCTATGTTTTGCAAACGAGGACGGGATGTTTTACAAACGCGGACGGGATGTTTTACAAACGAGCCACCGCTTCAGTCCCCGGAACTCTCTGCGCGAAATGGATTTCGCGGCTGCATCCTCTAACGTTTGGAGCATTAGGGAGAGACGGTGGACGAAAGCCCCCCAGGGATTATCCGCCTAGTGCGCGGGGACCAAGTAGAGGAGCACCGCGAAGAAGTGGCAGGTGCTGCCTCCCAGGACAAAGAGATGCCAGATGGAGTGGGCGTAGGGTACCTTTTTCAGCGCGTAGAAGATGGTGCCGAGGGTGTAAGTCGCTCCGCCGGCCGCCAGCCAGATCAGACCGCCTAGTGAGATGTTGACCAATAGTTTTTTTAACATCACCACGCTCAACCAGCCCATGAGAATGTAAGGTAATACCGCGAGCTTTTGAAAGCGGTCAATGAAGAGCGCTTTGAAGCTTATTCCTAAGATAGCCAGTCCCCAGATGATGATCAGCAGTGTCCAGCCCCACGCGCCGCGAACCCCAATCAGCAGGAAAGGGGTGTACGTGCCGGCAATGAGGAGAAAGATCGCCGCGTGGTCGATAATTTTGAAGACCCGTTTCACGGCAGGGCGTTGGAAACTGTGATAGAGAGTCGAGGCTAGGTAGAGAATGATCAGCGTAGCGCCATAGATGCTGAAGCTGACCAGTTGGCGCACGTTCCCGTACCGGACGGCTAAAATGACCAGGATAGTCAAGCCCGCCACACTTAACCCGGCTCCGATGCCGTGGGTGATGCTGTTGGCGATCTCTTCGCCCAGCGTATAAAGCCGGTTGTTGGCCGCGCGTTCCTGTAACTTTTTCAATTTAGTAGGCATAATGGAGCCATTATACTGTGCGTGGGGCTAGAGGCAATTTGGTTAGCCGATGCCCGTGGCTAAAGACTGTGGGGCTAAAGCCTCGCTTGGCGGCTGCGCGAAATGGATTTCGCGACTACGTTCCATAAATGGGGCTAGCCGGCGTCGCTGCGTAGCGCGGGCACTTCATGCCGGGGCATGTGAGGCTTTACGTGGGGCTAAAGCCTTGCTTGGTGGCTGCGCGAAATGGATTTCGCGGCTACGTTCCATCAATGGGGCTAGCCGGCGTCGCTGCGTAGTGCGGGTACTTCATGCCGGGGCATGTGAGGGCTTTATGCCCGTGTATTGAGCCAGCGCCTCACTGTTCCCTCGTCTCCTCGCTTCTTCGCTCACTCGTTTTCTCGCTTTATCGCTCCCCTGTCTACCGTCTACTGTCTCCCCCCCTAATCCCTTGTCACTGATCACCATTCCCTCGCTTTTTCGCTTTCTCGCATTTGCTACTTCGCCGCACCAGGCTATACTTGAGGTGGATGTTCCAGATCAGTAGCATCTTCGGCGTTTAAGCAGGGCCGCTTGATCAGCAACTCCCCCTCCGTTTCTCTCTGTACCGTTATTGCCCCGCGCTCTCTGCACGCATATTTAACTTGGGATTAGGAAAAAAAGGAGTAATCAGATGAATGTAGATAAACCACACATCACAGTTATCGGAGCCGGGCACGGCGGAAAAGCTATGGCCGCAGAGATGGGGGCGCGAGGTTTCCCGGTTACGCTCTACAATCGCACGTTCGAGCACATCGAAGTCATCAAGCTGCGCGGAGGGATCGAGCTCCTCACCGAGGAAGGACGCCAGGTCTTCGGACCGCTGCAACGAGTCACCGCCGACATGGAAAAAGCCCTCTCCGACGCCGAGTTGATCATGGTGGTCATCCCGGCCTCCGGGCACCGCAGCGTCGCCCTAACCGCCGCACCCTACTTGAGAGACGGTCAAACGGTCGTGCTGAACCCCGGTCGCACCGGCGGCGCGCTGGAGTTCATCCAGGGACTACGCGAGGGCGGTTGTTCAAGCTATCCCACCATCTGCGAAGCAGAGACCTTCCTCTTCGCCTCCCGGAGCATCGGGCCGGCCGAGGCGCGCATCTTCCGCACCAAATACTCCGTCCCCGTCGCCGCTCTGCCTGCCACCCACACGCAAGAAGCACTGGCGCTACTCCAGAAAGTCTACCCTCAATTCATCCCCGCCGCTAACATCCTCCATACCAGCCTGAACAACATGGGCGCGATTTTCCACCCCGCTCTCACCCTGCTCAACGCCGGCCGGATCGAGAGCACGCAGGGAAACTTCGAGTTCTACATGGAAGGCGTGACGCCCTCTACCGCCAAAATCCTGGAAGCACTGGATCGCGAGCGTGTGACGGTGGCTGCCGCCCTCGGCATCCGCGCCCAGACGGCGCAGGAATGGCTCTATCGCGCTTACGCTGCTGAAGGAGACAATCTCCACGCTTCCATGCATGCTAATCCTGGCTACAAAGGCATCAAGGCCCCCAACCGCCTCCAACACCGCTATCTCTTCGAGGAAATTCCCTGCAGTCTGGTGCCCATTGTGGCAATCGGCAAGCAGTACGGCGTGGACGCCCCGACCATGCGCGCCCTGATCCACCTTGCCAACATCATCCACGGCGCCGATTACTGGCGCAGGGGCCGCACGCTGGAACGCCTGGGGATCAAAGGCATGTCGGTGCAGGAGCTACACATCTACGTAGAAACGGGCCAGAGAGATCGTCCTGTAGAGGGGTGAAAAACATGCGCATCTTAGCC
>JAIOSN010000139.1 GCA_021107605.1 Anaerolineae bacterium
CCCGGTCGGACCGCAAGGTGTGCGTGCATTCTCTGGATTTCGCTGAGACGGCGGAGTTTGAGTTGGACGCGCTGGAGAAGCGGGACGCCGGTTGGGTGGAATATCTGAAGGGTGTGGCCTGGGCGTTGCAGGAGGCCGGTTATGCGCTGCGCGGCTGGGAAGGGATGCTGAGCGGTGACGTGCCCTCCGGGGCGGGACTCTCCTCGTCGGCAGCGTTGGAACTGGCTACGGCGCGCGCCTTCGCCAGCGTGAGCGCCTTGCCCTGGGATCCGGTGGAGATGGCGCGTCTGGCGCAACGCGCCGAAAACGAGTGGGTCGGGGTCAATTGTGGGATCATGGATCAGCTGATCTCCGCAGCCGGGCAGGCTGGGCACGCGCTCTTGATCGATTGCCGCTCACTGGCCCTCACGCCGGTCCCGCTGCCGCCGGAGACTGTCGTGGTGGTGTTGGATACGGCTACTAGACGTGGACTGGTAGCCTCGGCGTATAACGAGCGCAGGTCGCAGTGCGAGCAAGCGGCGGAGTTCTGCGGGGTTCCCGCGCTGCGCGATCTGAGTCTGGCCGAGTTTGAGACGCGGGCCGGCACATTGGATGCGCTCACCAGACGGCGGGCGCGCCATGTCATCACGGAGAACGCGCGGACGGTACGCGCTGCCGAGGCGCTGCGTCAAGGTGATGCCGGAGAGTTAGGACGACTGATGAACGCCAGTCACGGCAGCTTGCGCGAGGATTTCGAGGTCTCCAGCGACGCGCTTAACGCGATGGTTGTCGCGGCGCAAGCCGAGCCGGGTTGCTACGGTGCACGGATGACGGGCGCGGGATTCGGCGGCTGCGCGGTCGCATTGGTGGCCGCAGCTCAGGCGCAGATCTTTACGGTCAACGTGGCAGACGCTTATCAAGCTGCTACCGGAATCGAGCCGCGCGTCTATCTCTGCCGGCCGGTGGCCGGAGCGCAAATGGTTCTGACTACGCTGGGGGGATGAATCAAGACTATGTTGATTGTTGACTTCAAGTTGACGCTGTTTTCGTTCTTGTTGCTGTTAGGCGGTTTGTTAGCGCTGGTCTGGATAGTTGCTCGCCGGCGCCCCTGGTTTGATGATGATCAAGTCGCTGTCTGGCAATCTTTTCCATTGGGGATTATTTTGTTGTCTCCGTCTAATCGGCTGCGGTTTGCGAACCGGAGCGCCTATCGTCTATTGCACGCGGAACCGGATGTTACCGCAACCACCAGTTACGCACAATTATTGCAGAAAATTGAAGCGGATATGTCCGTGCAACATTTCCCATTATCTTTATCACCAAGATTGATCCTGGATGTCTGGGTAGGCCCGTTAGGGGCATCCCGGCTTATCTTGTTGCGAGACGTCAGCGAACAACGACGGCGTGAAAAGGATTCACAGCTGTACTGGAGTAGCGTCTCGCATGAATTGAGAACGCCCCTCACTTCTATCCTCTCCCATTTGGAAGTCTCCCGCTCTGAAAACGTGCCGGTAGAAGTCCAGGCGCACTCTCTGGAGATAGCTCATCAACAGACCCAACGCTTAAGCAATCTCATTCACGGCACGTTAGCACTGGAACGGCTGAAAGCACTGGCTCATCTGGATAAAATCAGCGTGGACATTATCCTTGTTGCTGAGGAGGCCATTGCGGAGTTGATTTTGCTGGCTGAAGCGAAAAGTATCGGCCTTGACTTTCATTACCACCCACCGATCCCCCCGGTCCTGGGTAACCCTGACAAACTGAAACAACTGTTTATCAATTTGTTGGACAATGCTATAAAGTATTGTCAACCCGGTGATTCAGTCACGGTTTCGCTGACAACGCTGGAAGATAGTGTTCAATGCCGGGTTGCCGATACGGGCGCGGGGATCCCGGCCGAACACTTGCCCCACCTCACGCAGCAATTCTACCGGGTGCGTCGAGATGTGCCGGGTAGCGGGCTGGGATTGGCTATTGTAGCGGAGATTGTGCGGCAACATGACGGTCGTTTACAGATAGAAAGCTATACAGAAGGAGATGACAAGGGAACGGTCATTATCTTCACCCTGCCCATCCTTCTGACCACAGCTTAACCATAATCACCAATCCTGATTTTCAGCCACACTTCGTCGCCACATAAAGTCCCTGACCAACTCAGTAACAGCCCCTGTACATCAATTGCAGGCTAGCCCACTCACATTGTGACCTGACTGTGACTTGGTTGTGACCTGGTTGTGACATACATGTACTACAATCCCTTTGGTTTAGCTAAACCCGCAATTGGAAAAGATAGAATGAGTACAGCCTAATCTTTATGGAGGTGTTACTATGACCGAGAAAGTTACGACATCCGGGCTGACGTCCGGCAATTTGTTAGGACGGCTGTACCGGCTGGCCGTTGTGATTCTGGCAACCTTTGTCGTGTTAGGAGTGTTACTGACCGTGGGGCGTTCCGCCATCTACAAGATCCGCCCCTACGAGCGGGGACTGCACCTACGCGGCGGGCGTTTCATCAGCGTGGAGACGCCGGGCTGGCACGCGCAGATTCCGCTGGTGGATACCGTCATCATCGTCAGGGTCAACGAGCGGCTAGGCTACGTCGAGCGCATCCCGGCGATGACTTCCGACGACGTGACGATGGACGTTTCCCTACAGTACACCTATCGCGTGACCGATCCCCAACGGTTTGCGCTGGAGGTGGATGATCCGGAGCGGATTGTCTTTGAATTCGTGCAGGGTAAACTGCGGGATGTGGTGAACACCAGGGCGATGACCGAGGTGATGCACAGCCGCGCCGACCTCAACTGCGAGGTGATGGTGGCGTTGCAGGAAAAGGAAGTGCAATACGGCGTCAAGTTCGTCACGGTGCAGATCCAGGGGGCGTCGCCGCCGGCGGAAGTGGTCACGGCGATCAAGGACCGCATGGTAGCAGTGCAACGCCAGGAACAGGCCCAGGCTGAGGCCGCGCAACACCGCACTTTGGCCGATGCCGAGTTCTACGCCGCACAGAAACAAGCCGACAGCCAGGCCTACCAAACCATCAAAATGGCGGAAGCTGAAGCGCAGCATATCACCTTGACCTCTGCGGCGCAGCAGGAGGCCGTACAGGCCATGCTCGCCGAGTTGGAGGGCAAGGGAGAGCTGGCGGGACAATACATCCAGCTGCTCATCGCCCGTGAACTCAAGGACAACAGTAAGTGGATCATCAGCAATGGAGAGACGGTGCCGGTGATGGAACTGCGGGAGCAGCCGTAACGGTTGCCATGAGAGACATCACGTCAGTTCAGCGTTCCGAGGAAACTGAGAGGAGGAAGATATGTCGAAAAAGACGCTGCTGATCGCGCCGCTGGCGCTGGTAGTGCTGCTGGTGACAGGGGTGGCGGTGCTGCGGAATGGAGTAGGCCCGGTACAGCAGGAATCACTCTCCCAGCCACGCATCTACGCCTATCGTGATTGGCAGAGCGTGGGGGTGCAGGTGCATCAGGGCGACCGGATTTACATCCGCGCGCAGGGGACGTGGTTCTACACACCGGGAGAATACCACGGCCCGCAGGGCCACGCCAAATATCGCGCCCCGAATACCTATCCCATTTCGGGGATTGCCGGCGGCATCCTGTTGGGGCGCACCGGCGAGGGGGGGCACGTCTTCCCGGTGGGACGGGGCGGGACCTTCTATGCCGACAGCGACGGGATGCTCGTCCTGCGCATCAACGACGACATCCTCAGCGACAACAAAGGCTACGTCACCGTCGAGATCGCGGTGATACCGCCGGAGGACAAGGATTGAGTGCGGGGCTGTAAGCGTTCAGGTATACGGATAATTTTCGCCTCTGTCAACCTTGAGTTGAGTAGTGCCGGGGGTCTGCGTAGCGTTTTACGGCTCACTGTGTCGCATGACACGCCTAAAGTCGCGCTAGCCCCTGGCTCCTACATTAGCGTAAATTGGTGTCCATTCGCGGTTTAGCTGCCTAGCAAGCGAAACTCCTAAAGATTGTAGAGTTTCAATTTTCGGCGGCATTTTTTAACTTGCTGAGAATATGTCTGAGGGGTTGTTTTTTAATCATGCTGAATTTTGGGAAGTGTGTTACAATGCCGTTGCAGTGGATCTCTGGGGAGCTTACTTGGAGCGTTAGTATTCTGGTTATTGGTTGCCATTTTTCTACACTATGCGTAACAAACCACGACGTTATTATCTGACCACATTAACCATTGCGGCGGTTGCCATAATTTTCTATTGGCTTTTGCCCATCTCTGGTAAATTAGCTTATATCCCCGCTTCATTGCCACAAACAAACACCTGGCCGCAAATCAGCGTCATCAACAAAACAGCCAACGCACTTGAAGTTATCGTTCAGGATGTCACCCCCTGGGTTTTTGTGCGGCTGGAATTAGCGGGAACAGAAACCCTGCTGGCAGAACATGGTACACAAAACACAGCTGGGGTATGGCAATGGAAATGGCTTGTACGCGGCACGCCCGCTTCAACAACCATCAACTTGTACCATAACTGTGATTCTGGATGCCAGCTCTGGACGACTGTGCAAACGGCCATTGTCACACCAATCCTCGACACTGACGAATTCATTCCAACCAAATTGGGCCTCGTTTTTGCCAACCCGGAACGGGATTGGCATAATCGGCAGGGATGGGACATAGAAATTACCTATGCTCAATTAGCAGAAGAACAATTCTGGGGTATTGACGATTTGGCGCAACGCATTCAGCAAGCAAACACAAACGGCTTGCGCGTGCTGGTCAGAGTTGAATATGATCAAGGGCAAAGCATCCCCCCGCCCGATGATTATGCCGCCTTAGATTTATACCTGCATTATGTACGGCGATTGGCGCGAGATGAACGTCTGGCCGATGTGCATGGCTTTATCATTGGCAGCAACTTCAACACTGCTGACGCCAACGCCCAATCGCCAGAAAATCCAGTTACGTCGGCCTGGTATGCACAGGTTTTCAACGGGTACGGAGCCGCCCCAGACATCCGCAACAATGCCCTTGAAGTTATCAGAAATGAAAATAAGCAGGCGCACGTTATTGTTGGGCCGGTGAACCCTTGGAACAGTGAACAAAATGGCATAGTCACCCATCAAGTTGATGTCCCCTGGCTCAACTACATGAATAGCGTTGTCGCTTATATAAATGCCGCCGCTAGCGCCAAAATCGAACATGGCATCAGCGACGCCGCGCCTGACGGATTTGCTATTCAGGCCTTTGGCCGGGTAGACGCGCCAGGATTATCTCCTGAACAACGAGCGCAAGAACCGCTCCTGGCTCTGCATCGGGACGAATGGGGAGCCGCGCAAGCAGGTTTTCGCATCTATCAGGACTGGCTGGATATTATCAACCTGTATGAATACACAGCCAGAAAACCCGTTTACATCAACGCCAGCAATACAATGGATAGTGAAACGGGACGTTGCCCCTCCGATAATTACCCACCCGGCTGGTTAGGCAACGCGCTGAAAGCCATTAACCAGGAACCGCAAATTCAGATGCTCGGTTGGTTTATGGATTGGTTTCCCCATGATGAACAGTGGGCTATGTTTAGCTTAACCGCTCCCCGCGGATTACTTATTGAAGCGTCGCAAGAATTTGATGCTTTACTGCTGGGAAAATGAGCTGGAGGAGTTGATGGCAGAGCGTATTCTAATTGTAGATGATGAACCCGCCATTACGTCAGCCTTGAATTATTATTTTATTCAAGCCGGCTATCAAACGCTGCTGGCGTATACCGGCAATGAAGCGTTGGAAAAACTCTCCCTTGATCCGGATCTGGTTATTTTGGATATTATGCTGCCAGATATTGATGGCTACCAAATCTGCCAACATATTCGTGAGCAACCGCAATATACGCCCATTTTGATGCTTACAGCCAAAGACACTTTGCAAGAAAAAGTACTAGGACTTGATCTGGGAGCGGATGCTTATTTAACCAAACCGTACCAGCTGCCAGAGCTGCTGGCTCAGGTACGGGCATTGCTTCGCCTTGTCAAACAACAAGAACGCTTGCAGCTGGCCTGTGGCCCGATTGAGCTTTGGGTTGATGAGGGTATTGTGCGCTGCGCTGGAAAAGAGCTGGCGCTAACGACAACGG
>JAIOSN010000026.1 GCA_021107605.1 Anaerolineae bacterium
CCCGACTACCCGACTAACGACTACCAGACTGCGCTACTCTTTCTCGTAAGGCACCCCATCAGCGGCGGGCGGACGTGATTTCCCAACTACACCGACCAACACGATCATCGTGACCAGGTAGGGTGCCATCAGCAAAAACTGCGAGGGGATCGGCACGCTCATAATCGCCAATTTAACCTGCAAGGAGTCGGCGAAACCAAAGATAAGCGAGGAACCCAACGCCCCGACAGGGTTCCAATTTCCGAAGATCATGGAGGCTAATCCTATGTAGCCTTTTCCGCCGGTCATCATCTCGTCGAAGCGCGCCACGGAACTGAGTACCAGGTACGCCCCCCCTAACCCGGCGATCATCCCGCCCAAGATCACGTTGACATAACGGATTTTGAAGACGTCAATGCCCAAGGTGTCTGCCGCGCGGGGATGTTCACCCACGGCGCGCGTGCGCAAGCCCCAACGGGTGTAGAAGAGCATCACGTAAATGAGTGCTACCAAGAACAAGGTCAGGTAGACCGGTAAGGTATGGTTGAAGAGAATCGGCCCAATGACCGGGAGTTTGCTCAAGCCGGGCAAGGCAATTGGCCGGAAGGTCGGCGGGCTGTTCAGCGAACTATCGGCCTGCAAGTACCGCGAGCTAAAGTAGCTGGTTAAGCCAATCGAGAGAATAGTGATCGCCGTACCGGCCACAATCTGATCAACCTTGTAACGGATAGAGAGCACGGCCAACAACGCTCCCGCCAGCCCGCCACCGATCAACGCCGCCGCCAAACCCCACCAGTAGCTATCAGCTATACTCCCCACCAGCGCGGCGAAGAAGGCGCCCACAAGCATCATGCCCTCAATGCCGATATTGACAATCCCGCTACGCTCACACATCACACCGCTCAACGCAGCCAGGGTGATGGGGATGGCGCGCAAGAGCGTCGACTGGAGCATCCCGGTCAAGTTCATGGACTTATCACGGGCTGCCCAGCTCAAAAATCCCAGCACGAAGAGCATCACCACCACGCCCAATATCGTGTTCAGATGTTGGAAGCCCCGGGCTAATTGCCAGGCTCCCAGAAAAGCAACTACCAGCGTCAACAAGGAAAGTCCCAGCCGAGTCGCAAAGACCAGGTCCGGTAGCGGCAGCACCTCGCCCTTATGCGTGTTAAAAGTGAAAGTTGTCGACACTCCTCCTTCCGTGCCCGGCAAAAATAAAACCAAAATCGCCACGGCAAAGAAGAGGAAAACGATCCCCATGTTGCGTGCTCTGAGTCCTTCTTTCTTTAACTTGTCTGTCATCTCTCTCCTCCTACATCTGGCCCCAGCCCTGAGTCAGGACCAGCCCTTCATCTTCTTCCAAGCCACGGAAACGATAGATCGCCCGGATGATTTCCGGAGCAGCAATAAAAACGATGATCAAACCTTGTAAAACCGAAGTAATATCAATAGGAATTTTGGCTATGCCCTGCATATTAGTCGCTCCAGCCCGCAATGCTCCAAAGAGCAAGGAGGCTAACACCACTCCCACCGGATTGCTCTTGCCCAACAGGGCTAACGCAATCGCGTCAAAACCGTAGCCAGAGGCAAAAGAGTTAGGCATAAAGTGAATCACTCCTAAAATATCTGCCGGTGCGGCCAAGCCAGCCAAGCCGCCACTGATGACCATTGTGAGAACTATTGTGCGGGGTACATTGATGCCGGCGTAACGAGCAGCGTGGGGATTCTTCCCCACCGTCCGAATCTCATAACCCAGGGTGGTTTTATAGAGTAACCACCAGACAAAAGCCGCCATCGCCAACGCCAAAAAGAAGCCGGCATTAAAACGGATGGTGCTATCGGAGGGAAAAAATTGGGGCAGGTAAGCGGACGGCTCAATCTCCGGGCTGACCGGACGATAACCCTCGCGCGCCATCAGCCCCCCCACATCCAACATAAATTCGGCCAGACGATAAGCGATGTAGTTCATCATAATTGTGTTGATTACCTCATGCGCGCCCGTTTTGGCTTTGAGCAGACCGACGATACCGGCCCATAATGCTCCTCCCAACGCGCCCGCCAACAAGGCCAGCGGCAAGTGGATGATCATCGGCAAACCCTTAATGCTATATCCCACAAAGACAGTGGCCAAACCGCCAATGAAGTATTGTCCCTCAGCGCCGATATTGAAAAGGCCACCTTGGAAACCTACCGCGACCGCCAAACCGGCGAAGATATATGGGGTAGCGATCCGCAACGTCTCAGTGAGGTGATAGACATCCCCAAAAGCGCCAGCGAAGAAAGCCCCATAGGCCAGAGAGATAACTTCCCAAGAGCGACGTAAACCGCTCCCCCAGCCCTCTCCCCAAGCCGCAATCACGGTAGTATCGGTAAAGATAATCAATAGCGCGCCCAGAATCATGGCCGTGACAATCGCCAAAAAGGGAATTGCCAAGTCACGTAAGGCGCCCTTTAGGTTGAAGGTTCTTCCCGTGTGCTGCTCTGCTGCTGACTGCTGCTTCTTCTCATTCATGCTGCCGCCTCCCGCTTGGCTTCCAATTCTGCCTGTGAATGTACCCCGGCCATCAGCAACCCAATCTCCTCTTTGACCGCTGTTTCAGCCGGCGCGACATCCATGATCTGACCATCAAAGATCACCAGGATACGATCCGCCAACGATAATACCTCGTCCAACTCGGAGGAGACGACAAAGACCGCCGCGCCCTCATCACGTTTCCGCACCAACTGCGAGTGGATGTACTCGATAGAACCGACATCCAAGCCACGCGTGGGTTGTGAGGCAATGACCAGCGCAACATCCCGGCTCAATTCGCGGGCCACGATCACTTTCTGCTGATTGCCGCCAGAGAGGTCGCCGGCCAGCGTCGCAATGCTGGGCGTACGCACATCATACTCGGCCACCAACTCAGCTGCCCGCTGGTGAATCACCGCTTCTTGCATTACCATACCGCGCGCCACCGGCGGCTGGTAGTAGGTATTGAGAATCAAGTTATCGGCGACGGAGTAACCTAGCACCAAGCCGTCCCGATGCCGATCTTCGGGGATATGCGCCGACCCCAGCTCGGTGATGATGCGCGGAGCAGCATTGAGCACCTCGCGCCCTAGCAAGCGCACCGAACCACCGAGCGCTTCCCGCAAACCGGTAAGCACCTCAACTAACTCCGTCTGGCCGTTGCCCTGCACTCCGGCCACGCCAACTATCTCGCCGGCGCGCACCTCAAAGGAGATACCATCCACCGCGATCTTCCCCCGGTCCCCCATCACGCGCAGATCCTTTACCGCCAGCACTACATCCGCTGGATTAGGCGGCCCCTTGGATACCTCCAAGATCACGTCACGCCCGACCATCAGAGAAGCCAAATCACGCTCACTACACTGCTTAGGATCGGCCTCGCCGACCA
>JAIOSN010000066.1 GCA_021107605.1 Anaerolineae bacterium
GAGTCATCATTTTCTCCTATGTGGACACTTGGGGAATGCTTTGAGTGTCATCTCGATATTCCAGGACGGCTACATTGTCCCGTCTTTTTGAAAAGGTATCGTTTTGAGCATGTGAATCAGTAAATCAGGTCTAGGAATTCCTCGCGCGTGACGCCGCCGAAGTAGGTACTGACCTCCAAGGCGGAGAGTGCGGTCGCCAATTGCGCGCGGTCGTAGCGCGTGCCGACTAAGCATTGCTCGATGTCGTCGATCTCGCCATCGCCCAAGAAATCCCCGTAAATTTTGGCGCTCTGGATCTCGCCCTGGTGGACGTTGAGTCGTACATCCACCTCGCCGGCGGGGAAGCGGTGGCTATGCTGGACGTTGAATTCCGGCGAGCGGCCATAGTTCCATTCCCAACAGTCGTAGCGCTCCGCTTTGATGCGGTGAATCTCGGTCCAATCCGTTTCCGTGAGCTCATAAGTGGGAATCTCAACGGCGTGGTCGAAGAAGCCTTGCAGTAAGCGCGCGCGAAACTCGCGGGTAGTCAGCGGTTCCGCCAGGAATTCGCTGATGTTCGCTACGCGGTTGCGCACTGATTTTAGACCTTTGGAGGTAATTTTGCTCTGGCTCACATTGAGCGCGGCGACCACATCAGCTAGCTGGGTATCAAAGAGGAGCGTGCCGTGGCTAAACATCCGCCGGGCAGTGCGATATTGAGCATTGCCGGAGATTTTGCGCCCGTTGACCAGGATATCGTTGCGCCCGCTCAACTCCGCCGCTACGCCGAGAGCGTGTAGGACGCGGATCACCGGTTGGGTGAAATGCTTGAAATCTTGAGGCTGCCCGGGACGGTACGGGGTGATGAAGCTGAAGTTGAGATTTCCCAGGTCATGGTAGACGGTGCCGCCACCGGAGAGCCGCCGGACTACGTGGACCCCGTGCTCTTTGACGTGGGCGCTGTTGATCTCTTCTAGCGTGTTCTGATTGCGCCCGATGATGATGGACGGCTCGTTGATGTAGAAGAGTAAGAGTTCCTCATCAATAGTAAGATTTTTTACTAGATGTTCCTCAATGGCTAAGTTGAGGCGAGGATTGGTCTGGTTGGCATTATCAACAAATAGCATTATTTTCTCCCTGAAGGTTAGTTTAATTTTTTCGAATCAAAGTTTCTCTATTATGCTTCAGTTTTGTAAATTATCCAGAGGCAATAGGACGCAAATGAACACAGAGAATCACCGAGGAGGCACAGAAATGCAGAGAGAACTGAGAGGAAACAAAACTTTCTTTCTCTGTCTCTGTGTAACTAGGGACTGCGTAACATTCATTATTTTTGATCGGTAATCCTTTTCATTTGGTAACTGGCGGCCCCGAAAACGATTGACATTTAGGGAAGCGTGTGATACATTCTGGGGAGTAAGCAAAAATCAACCTTGATGAGAAGGAGAGCACCATGAGCAAGACGCAGCCTAGTGTTTTGATCGTTGATGATGAATCTTTTATCCGCCTGTTGTTGCTGCAGACGTTAGAAGAATTGGCCGAGCAAGGCGTGCGGATGTTGACTGCCGCTGATGGTCAGGAGGCGTTGGAGCTGGCCATAGCGGAGCGACCAGATGTTATTTTGCTGGATGTGATGATGCCCGAACTGGATGGTTACGCGGTCTGCCAGCGGGTCAAGCAAGAGGCGGAGGACATTTATATTATCCTTTTGACCGCTAAGGGGCAAGCGATGGATAAGGAGCAAGGGCGAGTGGTGCGGGCCGATGAATATGTTACCAAACCTTTTGATCCTGACTATGTCCTGGAACGAGTTGCCGAATTGTTGGGGATGGACGTTATTATCTGAGTTTGATTTCTTGCTCGCATATTCGGAAAGATGAATAGCGTCTGATTTGAGCGGTTACTTTTGAGCGAGCGTAGTTGTTCCCAGAACTGAGCTGCTTCTTACCCCAAGGGATCTTATCAAAATGAATCGAATAATTAAGTTATGTCGTGTTCCTAGCGCCTGTGCATTGCTGCTCCTGGGGGTGATGACGCTACTCTACGTCGGGGGTGCGCTGCTACTCCAAGGGCGGTTGCCAGCCGATGGCGCCTTGTGGATGGATTTCTCGGCCTCGCAGGTGCAGATTGTAATGGGGTACAAGCCGCAAGCAGCTTTGAGGGCGGGGGATAAGGTGGTCTCTATTGAGGGAGTGTCGCTGGAGCAGTGGATGGAACGGGCCTTGCGGGGTGCAGATCAGGCGGATTGGCAAGTAGGGCAAACGCTCCACTATCACATTGTCCGGGATAAGGAACCAGAGGAACTGGTAATTGAGTTGGGCGCCTTGCCGGTGCAGCGGTTGTTGCTCTTGCGTTTCGGGATCTATCTGTTAGTCGTGATGAGTTTGGGTGTGGGAAGCTACTCGTTATTGAAGCAGCCCCAATCTGCCCCCGCCCGCTTGCTCTTTCTAGCCACGCTGGGCTTAGTCGTCCCGCTCTCACTCCATATCCAGGTGGGTTTACTAACCCAACCCAAATTCTTCATCGCGCAGAATGTTGTGAAGATTTTGGGTCGCTCGTTGTTGGCTAGTGCTTTCTTTCACCTAACCTTGATCTTTCCGCGCTCTAAAGTCCCGCAGGAGTACCAACGCTGGTTGGTCTGCATACATTTTCTCCCTCTGTTGATCGCAACTGGCGTGGCTCTCTTATTGGGGCAATCTCCGGCGGAGGTGCTCATTCTTACTTGGCAGGGAATCACTTGGCTGGGTTTGGGTATGTTGGTAGCTAGTCTGGTCAATATAATCCATACCTACGCCATTACGACTGCTGTCACTGTGCGCAACCAAATTCGGTGGGTGGGGTGGGGGGCGGTGGTGGGGGGCTTGCCCTATATTTTGCTTACCGGGCTGCCCGAGGCGTTGACCGGACACGCGCTGGTTAATTTGGAGATAACCGCTTTCTTTCTCATCTGCGTACCGCTCTCTCTGGCCATTGCTATTGCTAAATACCGTATCTTTGATATTGACGCGCTGGTCAGGCGGAGCGTGCTTTATCTTTTATTTATTCTCTTCTTGGCGGGCGCCTACCAATTTCTAGTCATTCTAATGGAATTTCTCGCCAGACAGATTGTGGGTGAGATCAATGAGCCGTTGATCATCTTTGTCGCGACTCTCTCCGTGGTAACGATCTTCTGGCACTATCAAGAGCGTGTTGCGGGTTTGGTTGGGCGTCTCTTCTATCATGCGCGTGGTGATCCCCGTTTGATGTTGAATGAGATGAGTGCGCAGCTGAGCCGCGAGATTGATTTCGATGAGGTCGTTACCTTGTTGACCGCTACGGTACCGTTACGCATGGGGGCCTCAGAAGCGCGGTTGTGGGTGTTGGAGGAGAGTGAAGAGTGCTTCGTCTCGGTACAGGGTGACTATTTGACGATACCGTTAACAGGTTTTCCGGCTGAGTGGCTGGCGCAGGGCGGGCAGCCACTCAGATTGACTCTGCCGCCGAGTTGGCTGCCGGAGGAAACGCTCAACCTATTTGCTACGCAGGAGTTAGCGCTCTTACTCCCGTTGATGTTACGGGAGCGTATGATAGGGATTTGGGGTCTCGGGATGCCGCCTATGCGTTTGCCCTACACTACGGAAGAGCTGCGCGCTCTGCATACATTGGCTTATCAGGCGGCCATCGCAGTGCAGAATACCCGTCTGGTGCGCCGCCTGGAAGTGTACAGTGAGCAGCTGGAGCGCCAGGTGGCAGAGCGCACCCAGACGTTGGAGCGGGAACGCAATCGACTCAACGCTATCTTGCAAAATATGGTAGCTGGCTTGTTGGTCACGGGTACAAATGGCAAAGTTATTTTGGTAAATGCGGCTTTTGAGCGGATAGCTCGTCGTGCGGCGCGGCGGATAGTGGGGCAGCCCGTGGAAGAGGTGCTCGCGGTACCGGCTCTCCAGCAACTGATTGATCGCGCTCTTCATTCTTCTGGTCGGGCTGAGACAGTGGATATTATCTGGCAGGAACGTATTTTTCGGACTTCGGCAGTCGCATTGGGAGATGGTTCGGCGGTACTCACGTTATTGCGTGATGTGACCCGTGAGGTGGAGTTGGATCGGATGAAATCTGATTTTATCTCTGGTATTTCGCACGAGCTCCGTACTCCCCTAACTTCGATTTTGGGTTTTACCAAGTTGGTACAGCGTACTTTTGACCGGAGTATTTTCAACGCGTTGCCGGCGAGCAAGAAGATTCAACGGGGAGCCCAGCAGATCAAGCAGAATCTGGAGATTATGCTGGTAGAAGGGGAACGATTGACTACTTTGATCAATGATGTGTTGGAGATAGCTGCGTTGGAGTCTGGGCGGGCGGAGTGGCATGATGCGGTTTTCGATCCCGCCACCATGTTACAGCAGTTAGTGGATCAGATGCGACCGCTGGCCGAGGGGAAAGGGCTGGCTTTACATTTAACGTTGGCGGAGAATCTCCCCCTGCTGGCGGCTGATCCAGCACGCATTCAGCAGGTAATCCAGCATTTGCTCTCCAATGCACTCAAGTTTACTGAGACAGGAAGTGTCGGGGTGGCGGTAGACGTTCTCTCTGCGGAGCAGCGCATCCGGGGTGTTCGCGTACCAGAAAATGGGGCGCTCTTGGTTGCGGTGCGCGATACCGGGGAAGGTATCGCGGTAGAGGCCCAGCAGCATCTCTTTGAGCGGTTCCAACAGTTTGGCGATGTGATGCACTCTAAGCCACGGGGTGTCGGTCTGGGTTTGGTGATCTCTCACGAGATTGTGACCCACTATGGCGGTGAGATTTGGGTGGAATCCACACCGGGGCGAGGTTCCACTTTTACCTTCTATCTGCCCATTGAGGAAGCGGGAGAAGAACCTCTTATCCTGGAGCAAGAGGTGGTGGAGGTAAACGTTACTCGCAGTGATACGTTGCCCTTAGTATTGGTGGTTGATGATGACCCCGCTATCCGGAGTTTATTGACACAGGTATTAACGGAGGATGGCTTGAGGGTACAAGCTGTCGCCTGGGGCGGGGACGCGGTGGCTCAAGCGCGCGCGCAATCTCCGGATTTGATCTTGTTAGATTTGCGGTTGCCTGATATTTCGGGATTTGACGTGTTGCAAATCCTGAAAGCCCATGTTGATACTGCTGGTATCCCGGTGGTAATCCTATCGGTGGCGGAGGCACAGCAGCGTTCTCTGGAATTGGGAGCAGCTGCTTATCTGGCCAAACCAGTTGAAAATTCACGGTTATTGAGGACTATTTGGAGTTTGCTAGCTGTTCATGAGGAGTAGAGCGGTAAGCCGCCAGACAATTTGTTTTAGGAGGATTTATGTTAATAGAATGGATTAAAGCGACCAGCGAGTTTTTAGCAAAGCGTAAAGGTTTACCGGTGTTGGGGGCTGTAGGTTTGGTCTTGTTAAATTTTATTTTGAACTTGTTGCCTGCTTGGCCGGTGGTGGGCTGGTTGGCAGAGGTAGATCTCTTCTTACATCTAGGCATTGTTGGGGGGTTGTTGGGGATTTTGATTGGAGATGCACTCTAGAAATAAATTTGATTTTTATCAAATTTAGCTCTAAAATGATAGCAGGTGTTCTCTAAGCACTAGGCATATTTGAGGAGGTGGATCATGAAACGCACGGTTAGCCTAGCTCTTTCTCTACTTCTACTACTTCTGTTAATGTGGTTGCCGGCAACTGCCGCTCAACCATATTCAGGGCCGGTTTTAGGCACGCACATTGTCAAATTGGGGGAGACTCTCTATTGCATCGGGCGTGCATACGGGGTAGATCCGTGGGCTATCGCGGCGCATAATGTTATCGCTAATGCGAACATCATCCAACCCGGGGACGTACTCCAGATCCCGGATGTGCCGGTGACGTTACCGGCGGGCCCGGTTTGCCAGCCGCAATTCGCGTTTCCAGGCTCTGGGGTGGGGGGAATGGTTGCTAGCGGTGAGTGCGTCTGTGCCGTGGAGCATACAGTCGTGACGGGTGAGACGTTGGCGGAGATTGCGGTTAAGTATCAGGTGGGTATGGAAACCATTGCCCGGTGCAACGGCCTCCGCGATCTGAACTACATCCGCATTGCAGATAAATTATGCATTCCTGTTCCCGCACCGTAGTTTGGAGGTTACTACTCAACCACCCTGCAAAATTCAAGAGCGGACGCGGATTCGCGCAGATTTTCGCAGATAAAATAGAAAATCCACGTTCAACTGCGTCCTAAAGGAGCTATTCCCACCCACTACCTGGGGCTGGCTGAGTAGTAATGTTTGGAGTTAATTGGCTTTTTGTCTGGGGGGAGCGATCTAGTTCGTTGCCCCATATGTGAGCATTGACCCTTCTCAATGCCGTATCTGTCTATCCGCAGATGACTTTATTCCTATTGGTTTGTCACGCTAGTTGTGTTAAAGTTAGCTGGGTCTGTTTATCATTGAGAAAATTTAGAAGGGTTAATGCAAATTAACGGAGGTGTGGAGATGAAGAAGCGTTTTGGGCGTCAAGAAGGACAAGGTTTGGTGGAGTATTCCTTGATTTTGGTGTTGATTGCGGTGGTGATTGTTATAGTGATGACCCTCATGGGGACGCGGATAAGTCAGATGTTTGCCCGGGTTATGTTGGAGATTGACTATCCGGGCGAATTTTCTGGTCCCACAGTTAACGTGACCAGCCTCTCCGTAAGTGCTTCCTCCTCTTGTGGCCCCGGAGGATGCGATATCCACGCTTCGACCACGGTGGGGCTGGATGTCGGTGGTTCTCCTTCCATTTGCGTACAGTTCTCTGCCAGTGGGGGCGGGAGTAAGTTGGTATGCGGGGCTAATCCCAGTGTTACATTGCCCGGCAATTCTTCAGGGGATGTGGAAGCATGTGTAATAGGAATCCGGGGGCATACACTGGCTAACGGGCCGGTCTGCGATACGGTGAGTTATTAAAACAGGTACTTTGATTAACGGTTAGGGTCACGAGAATCTTGCCACTTCAGATCACCGGATTTACCATCACTGTATCTTGTGGTCGGCTGGCAAGAATAAGCGCTACAAGAGTAAGCGCTATGATGTAGTGATGCAATAAACTCGGCATGAGGGTGGCGAAAACATAAAGGCATTAACATTAACGTAGTTTGCGTAGGGGGAAGAGGATGAAAGAGGAACAAGTTCTCATTACCGGTCAGTACTCCGATAATAAAATGGGGAATTCAGACGTCTCTGTTTTTTCGCGAGTGGGCCAGATTTTATTACCGAGTATCTCAGTGATTATTGCGTTGGTGATGTTTCTCTTGTTTGATTCCCAATTACTCCAAGCTGCCGGGGGGATCCACTATGTGTCCCCGGACGGAACAGATAGCGCATCCTGTTCGATTGGACAGCCCTGCTTGACCATTCAACAAGCTATCACCAACGCGGCTTCTAGTGATGAGATTCGGGCGGCGGCAGGAATTTACAATACGCTTAACCAGTTGGGTAGTGAGAGCCAAGTGGTTTACGCGAATAAGAGTTTTACGTTAAGAGGTGGATTCACTACTACCAATTGGTTAGTGCCGGATCCTACGCGGAATCCTACGATCATTGATGCCCAAACAACAGCGCGTGGAATTTACATTCCCGATCCGGTCACCGTGGTTATCGAAGGGTTTCACGTGCGCAAGGGCTACGTAAACAATGGTATAGGAGCGGGCGTTAATAATGAAAAAGGTTATCTGACCTTGAGGAACTGCGAGATTTATGAGAACGAGATGTCCTCAACGTACCTTGCAGATGTGGGTGGCGGGATCGGCAACGGCCATGGGACCAATGATGCGACGTTGCTCTTGGAGAATAGCCGTGTTTATTCAAACACCGCCAATTCCGCCGGCGGCGCCGCAATCGGGGTGGTCACGGGCACCGCGGTAATCAACGCTAACAAGATCTTTGGGAATCAAACTACTTATGGCGCCATTTCCGTCCTCAACGGGGCAGTAATCCTTAAAAATAACTGGATCTATGCCAATGCAGCGAGTGAGAGCGGTGGGGCGGTCTTACTCATGGAGGGTTCTCTCTCCATTTTCAATGATAGTTGGTATGGGAATACGGCGATTGATTCTGGGGGAGCATTCCAGCTACTTGGGGGAACGGCGGCTATCACCAATACGCTGATTATCAGCAACGTAGCCAGTAGTGGCGGCGCGATTGCCAACGACGGCGGCACGCTCTCTGTGGCTTACACTGATTTCTACGGTAATGCTCCCGATGACTACACTCCTCCGGCGGGGCAAAATAACCGCACTACGCAGAACCCCGATTTCGTTGCCCCTGCGCAGGGGAATCTCCATCTCTCCTCTGGCTCCCCCGCCATTGATAACGGCGCTTCCCCCTCTGCTGTGACCGCCGATATCGACGGTCACGGGCGGCCTTTCGGCGCCGGGTTTGAGCGCGGCGCGGACGAGTACACGCGAGAGGCGCCTTGTTACGCGCGTCTCAACGCGGGCCAGGTTTACACGGCGGTGCAGGCGGC
>JAIOSN010000227.1 GCA_021107605.1 Anaerolineae bacterium
GCAAGAGCGCAGCGGTGCGCATCTCACCCCACATATCCAGGTCGTTATTGCTCGCTGCGCCATCGGTGCCCAGACCGACCGGCACCCCGGCGGCCAGGAGCGCGGGGACGCGGGCCACACCCGATCCCAGCTTGAGATTGGATTCGGGACAATGAACGACCACCGCGCCACGCTCTGCCAACAGCGCAATCTCGTCATCCCCCAAATGCACCCCGTGAGCCAAGAGAGTGCGCGGACCCAGCAGCTCCAGCTCGTCCAGGAGCTCCACCGGCGTCTTGCCGTAACGCTCTTGGACCAGCGCCACCTCGGCCGCCGTCTCCGCGACGTGAGTCACAAATTGCGTCCCGTATTCAGCCGCCAGATCGCGGCATTGCGCCAATAATTCCGGGGGGACGGTGTAGGTGGAATGCGCCTGCACCGCGAGCGAGATCAGCGGATCGTCGCGGTAACGTTCGAGGTACTCGCGCGCCAGCTGCATCCGATTTGTGGGCGAGATGCCATCCGGCCCCACAAAATCCAAGAAGGAGGGACCGTTTTGCAACCTGAACCCTACCTCAAGGGCGACCTCCGTAACCACATCTCGATGCCAGTACATATCGGAGACGGTGGTCGTGCCACTGCGCAGCATCTCGGCAAAAGCCAGCTGCGTGCCCACGCGCACATTTTCCGCCGTGGCGTAAGCTAGTTCCAGCACCCAAATACGCGCCAGCCACGCTTCCAGGGGCAAATCATCCGCCGCCCCACGAAAGATGGTCATCGGGATATGCGAGTGCGCGTTGACGAGGCCCGGCATCACCACGGCACCGCTCACGTCCAGCGTCTCGACCGGCTCCACCGCCGCCGCCACCTCCGCGCGGGGGCCGACGGCCACAATCTCAGCGCCGCGCACGGCGACGGCCCCCTCCTCGAATTGCCGGCCGGCCTCATCTAAGGTGAGCACCAGGCCGCCCGTGAGCAACCAATCAACTTGAGCACGTCTTGTCATTATTCCTCCTCTAAAAATAGCAAATAGCAAATCGGCAAATCTGCTCAATCTGCTCAATCTGCTGATTAATTTTCATTATCGTTGGTGTGGCGTCCCATATAGGGACTCCCTTCAATAATAATGAAAGGAGCGGGCCAGTTACCCGACCCGCCCTGTCAAACTAAAACAACTGCAAACTAGTGCAGATAAAATCGAGGCTCTTTGGGAATTCGCGTGGTCGAGTTAAAATTAACCACGGATTAGTACGGAAAAAAGTAAAAAAATCAGTGTAATCTGTGATGAAAATTCACGTCGTGTGGTACTTACCACACCCAGTCCCAGAGACCCAAAATCGAAAAATCAGCGTTTATCAGCGTTCATCTACGTCCCAAAAAATCTAAAACTCTTCAATCTCTTCCACAAACAGTTCTTTGCCGGAGAGCATGAAACTGGCAGCCACAATCAAGAGGAGGAAGGGTAACACGCCCAACCAAACCCCAACTTTGGCTGCCTCGCCTGCGCCAAACTGGAAGAGTTCCTGGCCATAGAGACCGGTGGAAATGCCCAACCCGATAATCAGACCACCCAACGAGCCGACGATCATCAGGATCGCGCCAATCTCTTTGGCGAAGCCGTCAGCGACATCATCCACATCCATGATATCGGTCCAGAGCAAGCCCCAGCGCTTGATGCGCGGGTAGAGCAAGAGGAGCAGCGGCGGGCCGAGAATCAGTTCAGCGGCGAAGTTGTTCAAGGTGATGATGATGCCCAACGCAGCAAAGGGAACCATGCCCATCAGATCAAGATACCAGGCGATGACAACGCCACATGCGGTGGCGGCCACAAACGCAATAATGACGTAAGCCGCGAACTTGCGCCAGGTATTGGTGTTCGGAGATAGATCGTCTTTCGGCACCAGATTGAGCGTGCCCCACATCTTGTAAGGGATGAAGCCCAGGAAGAAGTTCCCGAAGAAGCCGAAGATACTGCCCCAACCTAGCGTGCCGCCGAAGAGATCGCCAATAGTATTACCGATGGCCGCTCCCCAAGCGCCGGCCGGCCCAAAGAGCAGACCAAAGAGAATGGGGAAGACATTCGCCGGTCGCACTTCAGTAATGCCGGGGATAAGCGGAATGCCACCTTTGAAGACAATGAGGAGTGCGGCGTAGATGGCTGCAGAGAGGGAAACCAAAATAATCATCTGAGTATATTTCCACATCGTGCCAACTTCTTTCATCGCAATAACCTCCGTTAAAAATTAGATAATTAGTCACTGTTTAAAACCAATTGCTATCACATTTTTTCGAGGTACCTCCTTTTACAAATGTCAGATTGCAAATGTATTCGCGACTTTTCACGGCTCTGAGCTGTCTGGCAAGAGCAGTCGCCTTTCATCTTTTGACTTTCAACCTTTAACCTGCAACTCACTCCGCCGGTGGGTGGATAACGTGGGCGGACATCTCACAGTTACATTTTACTGGTAACGGGGATTGATGCAACACGGCGCTGAAGAGCGCCAGTAATGCTCTCTCGGTAGCCTCCAGACCCCGCACGATCCTCAGTTTCTCCTCCAGGCCGGCCCCCCAGTTGATGGAGAGGGCCACCGCCGCGTAATGCAAACCCAGCTCACGCGCCAACGACGCTTCGGGCGCGCCCGTCATGCCGACAACATCGCCGCCCAGCTGCGCGTACATCCGCACCTCCGCCGCCGTCTCGAAGCGTGGGCCATCGGTGCAGACGTAAGTGCCCACTGGCGCCAATTCGACGTCATATTCCGACGCCAGGGACAGCAGCTGCGCGCGCAACGCGGGACAGTAGGGATTGGTCATCTCGGTATGGACCAGCCCGGAAGCGCCGCCGTCGAAGAAAGTCCCCACGCGGCCCTGCGTAAAATCAATGAACTGATCCAGCGTCACCAACGCGCCGGGCGGTATCCCTCTGTGTAGCGAGCCGACGGCGAAGGTAGCCAGCACGCGCTCCACGCCCAATTGCGCCAACGCCTTGAGGTTAGCGCGGTAGTTGATGCGATGCGGCGGGATACGATGTTCCGGCCCGTGGCGCGGTAGGAAGATCAACCCTTCCAGCGCGCCTTGCCCCCGATAGAGCGGCACTGCGCCATAAGGCGTCTCCACCACTTCCTGCAATAATTCCGCTCCCAATTGCCGGTCGAAGCCGGTACCGCCGATGATTGCACCGTACATCTCTCACCTCCATTTTGAAAAAAGATTGACTGACCGCAAAGACCTCCGAGGTTTACGAGATGGTACCGTCAAAACCTCGGAGGTCTGAACACTTACAAATTAAGTTCTAAAATCTTCGCGCCTTCGTGGAAAATTTTTCAGTAGAGCCAACTCCGCGCTAAGTAAAATCTTTCTCAGTGCCCTCCGTGCCGCTGTGGTGAATTTGAAATGCTTTGACAGAAGCCTTCAGTCTCAGAAACGAATCAAGCCGTCAATCATCCCATACCCGGCGAATTTGAAGTACGTTGTGACCGCGAAAAGCACTGCCAACACCGCCATAACTATGTAGTCCAGCCGCTCGAACTTTGGTTCCAAGTAGAAGGTACGCTCCTCGCGGGCGCCGAAGCCTTTGGCCTCCAGCGCCATGGCGAAGGTGTTGGTGCTGCGAATAGTTGAGATGAAGACTGGAATGAGCAACGGGATATATTTGCGAATCCGCTCAATGACATTGCCGCCGTCCAAATCCAGGCCGCGACTGCGTTGCGCTTGCGCAATGGTCTGCGTGCTGCTGGCGATCGTCGGCACCAGACGCAACGAGGTAGAGATAGCGAAACCCACCCGGTAGGGCAGCCCCAACTTGATCATCCCGATCACCAATTCCTCGTTGCGGGTCGTGCTCAGCAGATTCATCCCAGCGGTGATCAGTGAGAGCATCACTAACGTGCGCGCGATGCTATATTTCACCGCCTCGACCTCAAAAATCCAGAAGAGTGGCGTATCGCCACCGGAGAAGAGCGTCCACATCACCAAACTGGAGATGGTCATCACGGTAAAGATGTAGCGGAGGCGCTTCAAGTTGCTCAACGTGTGCGAAAGCCAACCCCAGCACAAAATCAACGCGCTCAGAGGCAAGACCCAGAGCGGATTGTAGAAGTAGAGTATCAAGACAAATGAGGTGAGGAGCACAAAAATCTTAGTGCGGGGGTCCAACCGGTGAACAAACGTATCCAAATCCAGATAGATTTCAGCATCCATCACTCCCTCCTGCCGCGCCTGCCGTACAATATACAAGTTCCTCCAGAGAGAGCAACGTCTTGCCCAGTCGATTGGCGAAACTGACATCTTGCGGCGGACGCAAGTAAGCCTCCCGCAACTCCTCCTCATGCGCGAAGACCTCGCGCGTGGTACCCTCTAAGAGAACTTGCCCCTCCTTCATCACATAGACCCGGTGCGCGTACTCCGCCACCACCCACATGTGATGGGTCACAAAGATGATAGTGCTACCGCGCTCATTAAGCCCTCGCACCAGCTCCATCATGCTGCGCTGCTCCAAGTGATCCAGTCCCGTGGTCGGCTCGTCCAAAATCAGCCCATCTGGCTTGATCGCCAGCACCGAGGCCACCGCGACACGCTGGCGCCCGCTCTTCGTCATGCTAAAGGGGTCTTCTTCTTCCGTGCCGGCCAGCCCTACCGCCTCCAGAGCCTCAGTTACCCGTGCCTTGATCATCTCCGCGTCCAGCTCCCGCAAACGGAGACTGTAAGAGACCTCATCAAAAACCGTCTCGGAGAAAATTTGATGGTCGGGATTTTGGAAGACGTAGCCCACCTTCTTCCCCAACTGGAAAACGCCCTGCTCCACTGTCGGCTTCCCCGCCACCTCCATCTCACCACCGGTCGGCATCAACAGCCCGTTGAAATGTTTGACCAGCGTGGTCTTGCCGCTACCGTTCTGTCCCACGATAGCCACTATCTCGCCCTGGGAGCTTTCCAGCTCAACTCCCTTAAGCGCGCGCACGCCACTGGGGTAAGTGTACTCCAGACCCCGGCTGCGGATGAGAACAGGGCCGCGCTCTGCGCAACGCCCCGCATCTCTAGCCGCCAGCTCCGCGTAACGCTCGATGGAAATACTCCAACCTCGCCCCTGGCAGCCACGCCAGCCCGCTTAC
>JAIOSN010000327.1 GCA_021107605.1 Anaerolineae bacterium
CGCCCGTTGTCCGGTGTGGTTGGCGGGTAGGAAATGAGAGAGGGCGAAGGGTGAAGCAAATTCGCATCCCCGTTTTGTCACTTGTGTTAGCTGTCTTGCTGACTGCCTGTTGCAAAACGCAGCTAACTCATGTGTCTATACTGACCACACCGCTGTCTGTTATTCCAACAATGGTGTCACCACACTCTCCTTTACCTCAACCCCGAACACCTACCACGATACCTCTCACCTCGCCACCCACTGAGGCTCCCACGACGACGCCTACAGTCGTGCCTGTGCCCACACCAACACCATCTCCTGTTGACTTGGCGGGGAAAATCATCTTTCTACGCGATGGTGATCTGTGGGCAATGTGGCCGGACGGGACCGAATTGGAACAGGTCACTTTCGATAGTAGCTTCACACCGGCACCCCGCGTAGGGTGTCCGAGGGGCGCTGACCTGACCAGCCCGGTTCCCGGAACTGTGATTTACGCAAGTCGGACACCCTTCGAGACCAACACACCCAACGTGGTCGCTGCACCGATACCAGAGGAATGCACACAACCGCTCTCGTCTCCCCTTCCTTACGGCTGCGGTGACATTGATTGTCGGTGTTTTGGCTTTCTGTTCTCACCGGACAATCGCTGGCTGGCCTACGTTTACGTCACCCCACGCAATCAGTTCGAGACACGGATCATAGATCTGGCTCACAAGACGCCTATCGCCATCAGCGGCGGGATGATTCCAGCCAAGTGGCTTCCGACTGGACAGTTGATTCTCAGCGCACCTCACTGTGGAGGGGCCACGGTGAAGTATTGGGAACCCAACACATATATGCTCACACCGCTGGAAACGTATTGGGGCGACTGGAATCCCTCGGACACGGCTTTTGTCACCTGCGTCCAGCCCTATCAAGGCCCCAAGTACCTGTGGGGGTACGATTTCGAGCGCAAGATCGTATTGGAGAGCGTGGATCGGATGCAGGATTACGTCGGCTCCGCGTTCTGGACGCCCGGCTACGATGGGTATGTCTACACTCGAGCAACCATTTCCTGTACGCTTTCTCTCACTGAGGAGAGACTATGTCCCATCGGCCCCCGTGAACTCTGGCTTGCCGACACGGTGGGGCAGCACCATACATGCGTAGTCTGTGACCCGGCCTACGATTTCGACGTTCTGGGGCGGGTAGATGGACAACTCCTGGTCCGGCGCACCCCCTTCCAGGACAACGACGACACCTATCTGGACATCGCTCATCTATGCGATGACTACCGGGATTGCGAAGAAGCCGTCTATTACCTGATCAATTGGGAAACGGGCGAGTGGTTTCCTTCCACACTGACAGCTGTCCCTTGGCCAAGCGGGCCTTCACTGGAAGCCACGCCCGTTTACACCGAACCGAGCAGGGAGTGGTGGTTGGTACTCGGCGTAAGCGATGCGGGGTTGTGGCGCGTCTTTGCCGACGGCCAACCGTCCGAAGTAGTTATACCGGACGGAACCAAGTTCATCTGGGTCTCTCCTCACCCGGTAGAACCGGTAGCTTCTGACGATTCAACTCGTGGTATATGGTTAGAAGCCGCTCTCAATTCAGCGTCACCGACAGCGCCACGATTGGAATTTGACCGGGCAAGATGGCATCTGACCGATCATGTACCGGGGCGCAAAATGCTCGTTCATCAAGTCATTGACAATTGTCACATTTCTCAGAGCACCTGCCACGGACTGGGGCCGGGGTGGAGCGTGCAGCACGATTCTGTTAGAGGCGCCTCAAAAAATCTAGCCAGCTACCAGGGAGAGCTGCGCTTCGTAAACTATTGTATGCTCACAGAAGGGCTGGATGTTTGTTTTGCAGTGGGTTGTAAAATCGCAGACGAAAATGAAAGGGAAACCTGTATCCGCGATGCAGAAGCGGTGCTACTACGCACTCTTCGGGCTGTGCCGAACCAGCATCTCACACCGACTCCCGGCGGAGCGGTCTGGCGCATCCTGTTCAAGGGGGCGCCCTGTGCAGAGATGTTAAACCCTGGCTGCCAGCCATTTGATGATACTCCCATCTACTCCTACATCATCAATAGCAACGGAACCGGCCTGGAGAAAATTGAGAGTCTTCCACCGATATCTCTTTTGTCACCAGACGGCACTCACCTGGCTTACGCTACGGGAGATGGCCTCTATGTAGCCAACGCAGATGGCACCAACCCGGTCAGGGTTCTTGACTACTGGGTAACGTTTGATTTCTCTCCTGACGGAAAATACATAGTGTATGGCGAACGTCAAATCGGTGGAAATGACCTTGATGTGGTACAGGCCCAGATTGGGTACATCCAGCTCGATAGCTTGACCCAGGTTATCTTGGCAACATTACCAACCGCAGGCGCTAGTGTTTATGTATCTCCCGACGGCGACTGGATTTTGGCCCGTGGCCGATCGCGGGACCCAATTACCTATCACCTCTACCTGGTAGGAATGGAAAACGGCGAGGTGCGTGAGCTCTTCCATTTTGACCACATGGGGCCTGTGCGTTGGTCACCAGATGGTACAGAGGTCGAGTTTGTAGCATTTCGGAAAGAAGATGAAACCTATATCACTGTATTCTACACAATGGATCGAAACGGTAAAAACCTGCGGCCAACGTTAACCATCACCCACCTGTACAACTGGTTGTCTCTCGGTGACTGGTCGCCTAATGGTCGGGAATTCGCCTTTGCAATGTCCCCAAAGTTTGAGGAATCAGAACCGGGACTGTACGTGTTGGATCTCAACAATGGGTACTGGCACAGTATTCTGCCGGACTACTACGTGGGTTTTGTAGAGACTTGTGCCGCAGGATTCCCCCGGTGACAGAAAGATAAGGAGAATGCAATGATAATTCGTCGCAAACCCTTCGTACCGAGATTGCTCGGGGTCGTGCTTGTTGGATTCTGGATGTCAACATCTCTGTTTGGCACGACAAGTACATTCACGGAAGCCGTCAAATACCACCAGGCACAGCCTGCGCTATTTCTTGAACCTCCGTACTATGGCACGGTGCCAGTGAACTGCGTGTACGATCACGAGTATCCACTCTATGGAGGGGAGGCATTTGTTGATCCGGATAATGCCTTTATCATAACCTCAACAGTCGTACACTATGATAACACACCCTGGACAGGAACGGTCGACTCATGCAATATTGGGACGCCCAGTTGCTATAGTGGTCACAACGGCATCGACTATGACCTGGAGTACGAATTGGTGCGCGCTGTAGCGCCGGGTGATGTTCAGTACGCCGGTTGGCGTTACCCGGCCAACCACGGAATTGGGGGTGGACTATATGTCCATTTGCGTCATAGCAATGGCTATGATACTCTTTACGGCCACATGAGTGTTCTGCGCGTGCAAACGAAGGAGGGATGAGATGAAACAAAGAGTAACCTCAATAATTGCCGGGCTAATCACTTTGGGGCTGGCCGCCTGCAATTTGCCGCCGGTCACTGTGTCCGTTTTGTCCACGCCTGTATCTGTGATTCCAACCGCGACCTCTCAACCCACCTTAACCTGGACGCCAACCCCAACACCTTCTCCAATTCCTACTGAAACGCCTACGGCCACTCCCACCCTGACCCCACTGCCGACGCCTTTGCCAGACCCCCTGCTGAAGGGACAAATTGGTTTTGCGGCTTATGATGTTCTTGAAGGGGAATGTGAGGGAGGGCCGGACGGGAACGGCTTTTACTACTTCAACTTGTACACGATTGTGCCTGACGGCTCTAGCCTACGGCATTGGGGCGAGTTCATGACCCACATGCTGGTTCTTTCCTGGTCCCCCGATGGGCGTTGGGCACTCCTGCATGCATTGGCGGGATCTGTTCCTTTCGCTAGCCTCCACGACCTGTACCTCGTGGACAACGTGTTTGAAGAGACCGTGGCAGTGGGGCTACCTCACTCGGAAACCCTGAACATGTACGTGATCCCCTATCGGGGTGAAGTGATTCCCGCTATCTGGTCGCCGGGGAGCGAGAAAGCAGCAGTCAGTCTTATCCTGACCTCTGCGGATGGTTCAGAACGTGACATCTACGTGCTGGATGCGGCATCGCGTCACCTAGCGCCCTTGGTTGCTACCCCTTCAGAGGAAGCCATCCTCTCTTGGTCTCCCGACGGGGAGTGGATTGCTTACGCTCAGTGGGAAGGGTTCGATCCGGAACCGGAGCGGCTGCGACTGGTGGTCTCCCGCGCTGACGGCTCAGAGCCGCGCGAGGTAGTGTGCTGTGGGGTTTTCCCCACTAACTTCCACTGGTCAGCCGACGGTCGTCAATTGGTTTTCCCTGCCTTTGATGGTGAAGCCCTGCATCTCACCACGGTGGACATCGAGCGCGAGCAGCCCTTCGACGTCGCCCAACTGCCGCCCAGCGTAACTCGGGCAGACCTCTTGCATGGACCTGGATACAGTAAACCTTTTGATGTTGCCCAACTGCTGCCCACCACTCCCCTGCTCTATCTGTCCCCTGATAGCAGCCGCTACGCGATGGCACTGAACAGGGAAGGCCAGACTGACATCTTCGTCATCAACGCCGATGGCAGTGGCTTGACCAATCTAACCAATCATCCGGCCAACGACGATTTGCCAGTCTGGTCGTCAGATGGCCAGTACATCGCTTTTGTTTCCAATCGAGGGAATGTACCTTGGCTCCGGCAACTGTATGTGATGCGGGTAGATGGCAGCGATGTGCGTCTGGTCAGCAACAAATGTGTAGGGCCGTTTTTCTGGGGGCCGCTTCCTGAGGAGGAAAAGTGATGAACGGCAAAATCCGCAGATACCTGCCCCGGCTCAGTCTTTTCGCGCTGTGCGGGTTGACGGTGATGGCGACATTGGCAGCTCCGGCTTCTTCGCGTTCTGTTATCCTGCAACAAGCCACCGCTTTTCTGAGCGCTCCATACTACGGCCTCACACAAATCTCATCGGTCTTCGATCATGATGCCACCAATTTCAATATACTGGCATTCAATGGCGACACCGCCAGCAGATGGGTATGTCCTTGTAGACCAACAGGGGACTGCGCGGATCCAGACTTCAATCGGGGGTACTTCAACTGCAACTTGGGCAGGTACATATACTACGATGGTCACAACGGCATTGACTACCTGCTCCGCTACGACTACGTGCGCGCGGCTGCGGCCGGGCAGGTTGCCTATGCCGGGTGGAATGTGCCGGGCAACCACGGACGACCTGGCGGGCTACTGGGGTTATAC
>JAIOSN010000236.1 GCA_021107605.1 Anaerolineae bacterium
TCATCTCAATATTTCGGGGCAGTTTTCACCACAGAGTCACGGAGGGCACCGAGTTTTTTATTTTTTCTCAGTGTGCTCTGTGTCTCCGTGGTGAGCATAACAGTAACGCCCTGTTTCCCCCTACTTATTGGGAAGATACCTATGGCCGGTCTCCTGACTGAGTCACTTGTCCCTCATCAACCTTCGCTCTCCCTTTCCCGCGCGCGGGGATGCGCTTGCCCGTAAACTTTCTGCGCGTGCTGCTGCGTGATATGCGTGTAGAGCTGCGTCGACGCTATCCTCTCGTGTCCCAAGAGCTCCTGTACCACGCGCAGATCGGCGCCTCCTTCCAAGAGGTGCGTCGCGAAGGTGTGGCGGAGCAGGTGCGGAGTGACCTTTTCCGCAATTCCCACCGCGATACCGGACTGGCGCACTACGGTGCTGATGGAACGCACGGACAGCCGGCCCCCAAAGCGGTTGAGGAAGAGCGCGCGGGCGGATGGCCCGCTGGCCTGTGCCGGTCGTCCTGTCCGCAGGTAAGCGCGTAACGCGGTGAGCGCCGGCCGCCCCAACAAGGCCACTCGCTCCTTATCCCCCTTGCCGGTGACGCGCATTTCCCCGCTGTGCAAATCGAGATCCTTCACGTTCAGCCCCCCCAGCTCGCTGACGCGCACCCCGGAAGCGTAGAGCGTCTCCAGAATGGCCCGGTCTCGTAATCCCTTGACGGTGCTGGTATCGGGCGCGCTCAAGAGCCGTTGCACTTGCTCGTGGGTCAAATAACGTGGCAGCCGGCGGGGGAAGCGCGGGGCGTAGATGCGCCGGAAGAGGTTTTGCTCCCAGGCCTGGACGCGGATCAAGTAATCTCCAAAGGCGCGCATCTCGAAGACGCGCCGCGCAATACTGGCGCGCACGTAATCCTCCGCGGCCAAGTGGGCCATGTAATTGCGCACCAGCTCCCGGCTTAAGGCGGCCAGCGTGGTGACCTCGTGCTCCGCACAGTAAGTCAGGAATTGTTCCAGGTCCGTGCCGTAATTTTTCACGGTGTAGTAAGAGAATTGCTTGCGTTCCAGGTGGGCCAGATAAAGTTGGAGCCACTCCTTTAGTTTTTTCATTTTTACCTACTGGGTCAGATGAAAAAGGCGGCCGTCGTTGCGACGCCGCCTCTATCTGTTGCTGGGATTAAAAAGACGTGGGTCTAGGTCGTGGCGTCGTTTTCCAAGCCAGCTGGCCCCTCGCGCTCAGCCTTGAGCTGATCGTAGATGGAGAAGATGTTAGCGCTGTGCAGCTGCTGGCTTCCTAAACCCAACGGCACCCGCTCCAAGCCGCAAGCTTCCAACGGAATATCCCAGATCAGATCGCGGGGTTTGTTATCATCCAATAGTTTGCGAGTTTTTTCTTCCATGCAGGTCAGGTAGTTGATGTAACGATCCATTACCGTATTCACCTCGCCCCGGAGGATCACTTCACCATGGCCCTGGATAATTGTTAGTGGAGCCAGCTCTTTGACCTTTTGCAGGGTTTGAATCTCTTGCCGCCAATCTCCCTGCACGATGATGGGGATGGCCATGACCGCATCTCCGGCTACCAGAATTTGCTCTTCTTCGAGGTAGACGCCGATATTGTCTGCGGTGTGTCCCGGCAGAGAGAGCAGGTGCAAAGTATAGTCGCCGGCGCAGACAAACAGGCTCTCTTCCTCAAAGGTGATAGTGGGGAGACGTACGGTTACTTGCTCAAAGATTGGATGGTTACGTCTGGTCTCCACCAACGATTCCTCCCCCAGGGCTAACAATTTCTGGCGACAACGCTCGTGGGCGATAAGTTCCAGATATGCGGGGAAAGCAAAGAGGCCATAAGAATGATCTGCGTGGTGGTGCGTGAGTATGAGTGAGTGAAAGCGTCCTCCTCCCTGGATACTCAGAAATTTGGCGATTTTTTTTGCTTCGTTGGGGAAGGGTAGTACATCAATAACAACAATCCCCTCCTGGGTGCGGATTGCTACGGAGTTAACGCGAGCATAACGCTCGCTGGTGAATAAGTAGATTTCTTCGGTTACACGTTCCCAATACATTTACACCCCAGCTTTCTCTAGTCGCTTTTCTGCTGACGCCGTAGAAAAGCGGTTGATGGTAGGTTGATAAGTGGTCTGCAACAACTTTATGGGTCTCTGGGATTGGGTGTGGTGAGTGAAGCGCGACGTAAATTTTTCACCACAGATTACATGGATTACACTGCGAATTCCCCAAGAGCCAACTTTATAGAGGATAACACAAGCCCCGGGGAAAGTCAAGATACCTTGACATAACAAAGGGGGCCGAGTAGCTTGCGTGGAGAGCGGCTTAATATCAATAGGGTGCGTTTCATTCCGGTTGAATTTCTGGTAGCGTGTTGCGTGTTCCGTTTGGAGAAGATTTACGCAATCCGTAACCCGGACACATCTCACCAACTCATTTGAAACGCACCCATATCAATACGGTTCAGATAAGTACCCCCAGACCGCAGAGGTCTTCACGCGGCCCTGGCGCGATAGCATTTTCATAAAAAAAAGAGGCCACTTTGATTAAAGCGACCTCATAAGTTGTTCCCCACCGTGCCGTGTTAGATGGTTTTTGACCCTGAATACTCAGGTGGGCGTCTGTCAGTGGATCAACCTTGCCCGGAGGCTATCGTTTCACCAGCTGAACTCCGACTCCCGTTATTTATCGTGTTGGCTCAAAACGCCATCTTAAATTCACGTACACGGTAGGGTAACACCGACATCATACCAGATTCCAGAAAGTTGACAACTGCCGACCTATTGCGCTTGTAACACGGCAGTGAACAACCGCAGCCAGTTCTGGTTAAGTATCTGGGAGAGCTGCGTAGAGTTATACCCGCGTTCCTGGAGCAGAGGGATCAGTTTTTGCAGATCGGCGCTGCTCGTGAGTTCGGCTGGAATGGACTCCTCGCCAAAGCCACCGTCGAAGTCGGAGCCGATGCCGACATGCGCCGCGCTGCCCACCAGTTGACAGACGTAGTCGATAGCTTCCACCACGCGGTGGAGCGGTAAACGCGGTGCGCTGGCGTTCCAGCCCGGTTCCAGCATCGAGTTGTAGGGCACAATGCCGATCACGCCGTCACGGGCGGCGATGCGCCGGATAAGATCATCTGAGAGAGAGCGGGGGGAATTGACGTAGGCCCTGGGGTTGGCGTGGGAGGCGCCGATGGGGCCGGGGTAA
>JAIOSN010000123.1 GCA_021107605.1 Anaerolineae bacterium
CCCCAGAGCGCTAGCAGAGTTCCTTCTAACCGTGAACGCCGCCACGTCAGCCACCAACCCCAGCCAGTGGCAGCCAGGCCAGCCAGAGCTGCCAGCAATAAGGTGGGATGGCACCAGTGGAGATAGAGATCCATCAAGAGCAATTTAAGCTCTGCGATGCGGAGGGTGCGTAACGGGAAACGATTGGTGACTTCTAGAAAGGTAGCGCGTATTCCCGGCGAGATAGCGATGCCTAACCCGACGACCGTCGCGCTCATGGCAACCACGCTTAACCAGGGTACTCGCAGGCGGCGGGTATCTTTGGGCATCAACAAGAGATGCGCGCCTTCAACTGCCCAGAGTAGGAGCAAGTAGTAGTGCGTCAACGCGCCCGCTAAGGAGAGCAGGAGAAAGAGCACACCCTGCTTCCAGTCTGGCTTTTTGATCCAGCGCCGCCAAGATTCCAAAATCAGCAGGGAGAGGCGTAGCACCAGGCTGTACATTCTGGCGTTACGTCCGGCCCAGATACTAAAGGGCATGATTGCCAGTAGTAGACCTGTCCACCAACCGACTTCTCTGTTAAGCCAACGTTTCCCCAGACGCACTCCCCAGGCTACGCCCAGGATGCTAATGAGCGTGGAGGGGTAGCGGACCGCAAATTCCGTGACGCCAGCCAGTTTGAACCAGAGGGAGATGCCCAGGTAGTAGAGAGGTGGATGTTCGCGCACGGCCCCCATCACATAGCGGATGATGTCGCCGGGCGGGCGGTGCGCCACATAGAACGTGGCGATCTCGTCAAATGTTAGATCGGAGTAGGCCAATACCCAGACACGGGGCGTGTAGGCGAGGAGCAGCAGCAAGACGATGCTTCCCCACCAGAGGGTGGGGTGGTAGCTGCTTAGGCGTTTAGTTACATAGTCAGGTAGTCGCATAGTCGTTTAGTCACGTCCTTTTTAGTTAGCGTCTTTAGATTTTCGCCAGCCACAGTACGCCGACTGAAGTTGGCTACCAGCGGCCAAAGCTGCCTGTCCACCTACGTGGACAGGGACTAGAGCGCGGCGCAACGCGCCTCGGAAAGCGACTTTAGTCGTGGCATGAGGCAGTGAGTGGCGGCAATTTTCGTGACACTAACTTTTTTGCTAATTGACGTAAATATTCCATCACAGATTACCCCGATGTCTCTGCTGGTCGATTTTTTTTCGCGTCCATGGGCGTCTATTCGTAGCTGCTTATGACTCGACCGGGTGAAATTCTAAAGAGCCTGAGTTCTCTGTGTAACGCATTTTCAACCAACGCAGCCATTAGCAGTAGCGCCATCCCGGCAGCTCCTAACCCCAGCTGGAACGAGAGGGGACGAAAGCGCATGGTGAGCTGATGTTTTCCGGGCGGAATTACGACGCCGCGAAAGATGGCATTGGTGGTGTAGATGGGAGTGCTGGCGCCGTCCAACCGGGCCGTCCAGCCGGGATAGTTGAGATCGGAGAGGACGAATAAGGCTCTCTCCGTTACCTCGACGTTGAAGGCCATGCGATTAGGCCCATAAAATTTGACATCAAGAGTGCCTTCTCCGTGAGTGTGCAAAGCTGGCCCGTTTTCGATAGTCGCTTTCTGAGCCGGGTCGAAATCGGGTTGGGAGATGATCTCCTGCGCGCGCGCTCTATCTGCTACCGGCAGAGTATCGAAAATTAACCAGACGCGGTTGAGGCTGTTGGTGTTGAGGTGAATATCTATCCATTCATCTTCTTTGAATACCGGCCAGATTCCTTTTCCACCGGGGTAAGCATCCTTGGGCACGATGATGTATTTGACTCCCAGTAATTGGTAAGCGGGCGAGTCTTTGTATGGAATTGTCCAGTAGAATTGATTGTAGCGGTAGAGTTCCATCGGATTGCCGGTTCCTTGCGGTACGGTGAAGCCCTCGGCGGTGAGTGCGGAGGGAGACCAGAGGCCTTTGGCGGCGACGTCCACGTCCACGCGGAACCAGCCAGGGTCGGCTTGGAGGTAGGTTAACGCCTCGGCATGAACGTTGTTGTGTGATGAGGGTGGGTCGGTCTCCGCGAAGGCCCCGACGGCCACGAGCTCGGCCAAGAGGAGCAGCGGGATTCCCGCGCGGGCGAGGTTGTGTGCGGGCGAGGGGATGCCAGTTAGGGCGGCGCTCCCTACCAGCATCAGGGCCGCCAGATGCAAGCCGTGCAGGGCGTTGGTTTGTGGCGCGCCGGCGGGCACGGGGCTGAGCAGGTGGGATGCTTGAAACCAGAGCACTGTTCCTGCTCCCAGCAGGAGCAAGGCCCACCTTACGCGCTGGCGCGAGGAACCGCGTAACAATGTCTCCAACCCTAACCCGGCGGCGATAGCCAGGGTAAAAGAGAGGAGGAAGATGATGCGGGCCGTTTTCCAGGTGGCGGAGAAGAAGGGGAGCGGGGCGAGGTGTGCGTAGATCGGCCCCTGGTAGCCCAGCGCGAATAGATAGGCGCAGGCGCCCACTCCCAGCAGGAACCAGACGCGCCGTTGTTTCCAATTGCTCATAAGGCCCAGGAAGGCCAGCGCCAGCGTGATCACGCCGGCGTAACCGCTCTCCACGCGATTCCACGGCGCCCAGAAGCGGTATCCCTGGCCGTGGAACCGGGGGCTGATGAAATCTATGAGCATCTGCGCCGGGAATTCGTAGCCGCGACGGTCTTCCCAGGGGACGAGGGAGCGTTCCGTGTGCGGGAGGCGTTCCAGGCCGGGGAGGATAGCGGGGGCGGCTAAAGCTCCGCCTAGCAAGGCGACCAGGGCCAAGCGCCCGGCGCGGCGGGGGGCGTGCTGCCAACCGCCTTCCGCAACCTGCCAGAGGCCGTAGCAAGCGATGGCGAGCAGCGCATAGAGCGCGGCTTGTCCGTGCCCGGCGAGGAGCAGTGCGGCCAGCACCCCGGCGGCGGGAGGAATACCACGTCTCCGGCGCATGGCCTCATCCATAGCCCAAAGCATCCAGGGTAGCCACGCCATCACATCATTGAATTGCGGGTGGCCCAGATGGACGACGAAGGGATTGGAGAGCATGTAGGCGATCCCCCCGGTCAAGGCGGCGGTGCGCCCGAATCCCCAGACTGGCGAGCGGCGCAGGTAGAGATAGAGTCCGGCGCCGGCCAGCCACAAGGTAAAGGCGTCGCGTAGCAAGAGCAGGGTGCGCGGGATGGGGCTGAAGAGGAAGAGCGGCCAGTTGAGCGGGTTGAGTAAGCCGTACTGGGCCTCGGCAATAATGGGATCGCCCGCCATCAAGCCGGTGTGCCAGAGTGGGAAGATCCCCTGGCGTAGCCAGTGGGCGACGTAGTTCCAGACGGGGTAGAGCTGGTTGAAGAGGTCGCCGCCGCCCTGCGGAAAAGTGTAGCCGGCGATCCAGAGCGGCCAGAAAAAGAGCCACACGGCCGCGGCCAGGAAGAGTAGGACGGGCCATTCCGCCAAAACATTCTGCCAGCCATGTTGCCGACTCTCATTATTTTTAAGTTTTGTTAGATTCAATTTTGGCTCCACTGAAAAACA
>JAIOSN010000053.1 GCA_021107605.1 Anaerolineae bacterium
ACGGGACAAGCAGTGATTGGGATCCCCTTATGACTGTCGTCGACTAGAAGGCGGGCATGCCCTCCGTCCATGGTACGGAAGTGTGCGTATTTGCGGTTCTCCCGTCCACTCTCATCATGGAGGGGTTCCAGGATGTGCGGCTCTTCAAATTTGCGGATGCGCTGCAACTGAACCTTCACAATCAGACCTTTGAGCTGTACCTGGGCAGAGTAGGCAATATGTTGGAGTTGGCAGCCGCCACATCCCTGGGGGCCAAAATGGGGGCAGGCCGGGGTGACGCGCACGGGAGACGGCTCCAACACCTCCACGAGACGCGCGCGCGCGTAGTGTTTGTGTTCTGCTATTATCTCGGCGCGTATCCGCTCACCGGGTATCGTGTAGGGGATAAAAACGGCTTTGCCAGCGTGACGTCCAATCGCGTCACCACCGTGCCCCATAGCGAAAGGGGTAACTTCAAATAAGTTGTTCAAGGCAGCTCTCCTCTGGGGATTCTCAGTTTACCGATGCTATTATACCGGTAGTTGAGCAGTTGGACAGGAGACAAGAGGCAGGAGGCAAGGGGCAAGAGGCAAGAGACAGTAGACAGTAGACAGTAGACAGTAGACAGTAGACAGGGATCTTTTCTCGCTTCATCGCTTTCTCGCTCACCCGCTTTCTCGCTTTCTCGCGAAAGTTGTCAAAAGGGAGGGCTATGGTATACTGTGCGCGTGATTGGATATATTGTTTCTGACGAATTTGGCAGTCTTTTAAGAAAAGGAGTTTTTGGCAGTGCTAACAAAGAAGGATAAAGCAAAGATCATTGAAGAGTTTGCACGCACGCCCAACGACACCGGTTCGCCGGAGGTTCAAATTGCTTTGTTGACGCATCGCATTCTTGCTTTGACGGAACATCTAAATATTCACAAGCATGACGAACATTGCAGGCACGGTTTGTTGAATCTGGTAGGGCGACGTAGTCGTCATAAGGCTTATCTAAAGGAGATAAACCCAGAGCGTTACCATGAGGTGATCGGGCGGCTAGGTTTGCGTAAATAGTTTGTTGGTGGCTTTGAGTTAGTCCGGCGAGTAGATGTGAACTAGTTCGCATCTACTCGCTTTTTCTAGCTCGCTTAATGTGTTATGACTTGGAGAGACCAAAGATCTTTTCTAGTTTGTTTATTTAGCTCCCGCCGTGTCAAAACGGATTGGAGAGAGAGATTGGGGAGTGGGGTGCAGCTGGTTGCACAGCAGTTCCCAGTTTCTAGTCTCCTTTCTCGAGTTGCGTAGGTGGGTAGGAGGATATTTTTAATGGTACAAGAACGAAAATTTACATTTAAGTTGGGTGAGGATATTATCACCCTCTCAACCGGCAAATTGGCCGGTCAGGCCGGCGGCGCGGTAGTCGTCTCCTCTGGCGATACGGTGTTGTTAGTCACCGCTACGATGGCTAAAGAGCCACGGACGGGGATTGACTTCTTCCCGTTGACGGTGGATTTGGAAGAGCGGCTTTATGCTGCCGGCCGGATCCCTGGCTCATTCTTCCGCCGCGAGGGACGGCCTTCCGAGCAGGCGATTCTGCTGGATCGGGTCATTGATCGCCCCCTGCGCCCACTCTTTCCCAAAGATATGCGGAACGCGGTGCAGATCATTTTGCTACCACTCTCCCTGGGAAAGGAGCAGCTCTTGAGCGTGCTGGGTCTGATTGGGGCCTCGGCGGCGCTGACGATCTCTGACGCTCCTTTTGACGGGCCGATAGCCGCAGTGCGCATTGGCTCTATTGATGAGGAACTGATTGTCAATCCTACCATTTCACAGCTGAAAGAGAGTACGTTGGATCTGTTGGTGGCCGGCAGTGAAGAGGCCATTATTATGGTAGAAGCGGGCGCTCAGGAGACTGACGAAGAGACGATGTTGGACGCGCTAGAATTGGCTCATGAATCTATTCAGGATGCTATCCGTGTTCAGCATGAGATGCGTGAGACAGTGGGTAAACCCAAACGGTTGGATTATCCTTCCTTTGCTCTGCCTGAGGGATTGGTTGAGTGCGTGCGCGAGCTCACGTGGGATTGTCTCACTGAGGCGGTTGAGAAGACCCCTGATCGCGATGAACGGTCGAAAATTTTCGGGGCCGTGGAGAAGAAATTGCGAGAAAGGCTGGTTCAGGAAGAGCTAGAGGTTGATTGGAGTGACAAACAGATGGGTGAGGCTTTCCATGATGTGATGAAAGCGGTAATCCGAGAGCGTATTCTGGAGACCGGCATTCGTCCTGATGGACGTGATCCGCACACCATTCGTGAACTGACGGCCGAGGTTGATTTGGTACCGCGTCCGCACGGCTCGGGGCTTTTCTCTCGTGGCTTGACGCAAGTAATGAGTCTGACGACATTGGGGATGCCGAGCGAGGAACAGCGGCTGGATGATCTCTTCCCGGGAGAGACCAAACGTTACATCCACCACTATAATTTCCCACCCTTCTCTACTGGTGAGACTTGGTTCCTACGCGGCCCCAAACGCCGCGAGATCGGGCACGGCGCGCTGGCCGCGCGTGCTCTGGAGCCGGTGCTCCCTTCAACAGAGGAGTTCCCGTACACCATTCGCGTGGTAAGCGAGTCCCTCTCTTCCAATGGCAGCACTTCCATGGCTGCGGTTTGTGGTAGCACGCTCTCCTTGATGGATGCGGGAGTGCCGCTCAAGGCTCCTGTGGGTGGCATAGCCATGGGCTTGATCTCTGATGGTGAGCGTTATCGTGTGCTCACGGATATCCAGGGATTGGAAGATCACTTGGGTGATATGGACTTCAAAGTCACCGGCACGCGCGCGGGCATTACCGCCTTGCAGATGGATATCAAAATCAAGGGTGTGACCCGGGAAATTTTGAATGAGGCATTAGCGCAGGCTCGCGTAGCGCGCATGCAGGTCTTGGATGTGATTAAGGGTGCTATCTCTGCCCCGCGTCCCGAATTGCCAGAGAATGCTCCTAAGATGGTGACCCTGAAGATTGACCCTGAGAAGATCGGCAAGCTGATTGGTCCTGGTGGCAAAACCATCCGCGCTATCCAGGAAAAATATGAAGTCAACGTGGATGTCGAAGATGATGGCACGGTCTTTATCGCGGCCGAAAGTGGGCGTGGCGCCGAAGAGGCGTTGGCTTATGTCAAATCCATTATGGAGACGCCGCAAGAGGGGAAAATTTACACCGGCAAGGTCGCGCGCATCGTTGATTTCGGTGCGTTTGTGGAGATTTTACCGGGGACGGATGGTTTGGTTCATATTTCCCAACTCTCGGATAAACATATTGCGAGCGTGGAAGCCGTAGTTAGTGTGGGCGATGAGATTTTGGTAATGGTTACGGGCATTCGCCGTGATGGCAAGATCCGTCTCTCGCGTCAAGCGGTATTGGAAGGTTGGACGTTGGAGGAAGCCCGGTCGCATGATCGTCCTAAGAGCTCCTCTCGTGCTCCTCGCCGCCGCTAAATCGGAGGAGGTTAGGTTATGAGTGAAGCTAAGTATAAAGTTCTGGCTGAAACGGAGGTGTCCGAGGTTTTTGTTACCGAGGATGAAGAGGGGCAGGTGCTCTATCATTTAGAGGTGGGTAATATCACTATTCATCTCTTGCCAGAAGATTGGGAAGATTTCCTGGATCTGATGACGCAGGTAATGCAGTAATCAGTTGGGTTTAGGGACTGTCAAACGCGAGGGCGCTAGCCCTCGCGTTTTTTGTTTACTCGCCTTCTCGCTCATTCGCTCACCCGCTTACCTATGTTATAATGAAATTGGAGTAGCCAGAGCAAACTTTATAAAGCCCTCCGTGGTTTCCAAGATGATGCCCTTTTGGAAGGTGGGGGGGATACCTAGCTCGCCTTCCGGGTCAAATGACCATCCAAACCTCGGAGGTCTGAATGCTTACCAAACTTTTAACGCAACTGAGTGATTGAAAATGGATAGGATGGCAAATAATTTAGAACTGTTCGCACACTCCGCGCGGGATGTGTTGTACTACGCGCAAGGTGAGGCGGTGCGGATGCGACATGCCACGGTCGGGCCGGAACATCTCTTGCTGGGTCTCTTGCTGGAGAGTGAAGGTCTGGCCGGTCGTCTCTTGCGGGATTTGGGTATGCAGCCGCAACGGGTACAGCAGATGGTGGAGCGTCTTTCTGGCGCGGCGCCGCTGCGCGGACGTGTGCCATCCTCGCGTGAGAGTACCACCCTGGTATTGACCATGGCTATCGAAGAGTCAAAGCATTACCATAGTTCGATAGTGAATACTGAACATCTCTTATTGGCATTGTTACGGCAGCAAGAGGGCTTGCTCTTAGCCGTGCTGGCAAGATCCAAGCTCTCCACAGATACGGTCAAGCGGCGTATTTTGCAAGTGATACCAGCCAGGCCGCCAGAGAAGCCGCGCCAAAAAGCCGGCACGCGACGTCAACGTAAACGCCCAGAGTCTAAATCGTTGTTGGACAAATTGACGATTGATCTGACGGCTTTGGCGCGCAAAAATGAGCTAGATCCGGTTATCGGGCGGCAGAGCGAGATTGAGCGGGTAATCCAGATATTGGCGCGGCGCACCAAAAATAACCCGGCCCTGATAGGCGAGCCGGGGGTTGGTAAAACGGCGATTGTGGAAGGGCTGGCGCAACACATCGTTGCCGGTGGCGTGCCCGGCCCGATTTTGGACAAGCGGGTGATACAACTCGATATTGGTCTCCTGGTGGCCGGCACAATGTACCGGGGACAGTTTGAGGAGCGGCTGAAGAACTTGTTGGCCGAATTAAAAGCTGCCGGAGTTATCATCTTCATTGATGAACTCCATATGTTGGTAGGGGCTGGCGGAGCCGGTTCTTCCATGGATGCGGCCAACATCCTCAAGCCGGCGTTAGCGCGTGGCGAGTTGCAATGTATCGGCGCGACGACGTTGGCAGAATATCGCAGATATATCGAATCCGATGCGGCGTTGGAGCGCCGCTTCCAATCTGTACTGGTTGAGGAGCCGACGTCAGAGGAGGCTTTGGAGATCCTCCGGGGGGTCAAACACGCCTACGAGAAGCACCATCATCTCCAGATAAGCGAAGAGGCTCTCGCGGAAGCGGTGCGGCTCTCCTCGCGGTATGTCACCGAGCGTTACTTGCCAGACAAGGCGATAGATTTGATGGATGAGGCTGCCTCGCGGGTGCGGATGTACAAATCGCCGAGCGCGGTGCGTTTGCGGGAGATTTTTGAGGAGTTGCAGAAGGTGCGTCTTGAACGAGCAC
>JAIOSN010000162.1 GCA_021107605.1 Anaerolineae bacterium
ATAGCATTATGAAACCAAAACCACTTCCCCCAGACAATACCGCATCAGTGGAATAAATCACTGGCGCGTCAGGCTCAATAGGTAGGTCAATCTCCTCTTACCAATACCAGCCGTTATCCAGGGCCACGTAATACCCGGCAAATTGCGCCTGAGTCACCCATTGCAGTTGCAATGTAAGAGCTTCTGTCTCCGGAGAAGGATGCGGAAGCTCTCCCTCTCCGGAGAGACAAGCCGTCATAAGCAACGCCAATCCCAACAGTACAACTCCCAGCCAGCGTCTCGGCCCACGCTTATTGTTCATCATCTCACTCCCTATGCTCTCTTGAAATGCAACCGGCTCGATAATTCTGAGAAGTCAACGGCTATCCTCCCCGATCCTCTTTCTCAACGTCCAACCAGACCCAACTTTCAGCCTCCATCGCACGGCCTATCTCCCGAGCTGTGGATTGCAATACCTGCACCACAGCGGTTGCGGCCCGCACACGGGTGGCGATATCCCCAATCAATTTTTCGCGCTCGGCACGCCGGCGAGTCGCCTGGTGCAAGCGGGCACTCTCCAGCGCCACGCCTAACTGTTCCCCCAGCCGGGTCAAGACTACCCGCTCGGTCTCACTCCAGTCGCCGGCCCCCTTGGGCTTCCGCACATCAATCACGCCAATCAGATGATCATGCACGCGAATCGGCAGGGCCAGAGCACTCTTATCCTCGCCATCCATCACCAGAGCACCCTGCTGCAGGGACTCTGCCATCCGCGCACGCCACAAATTATCCACCGGGGAAAGACCTTGTTGATTGCGGACAAAACCTACCGCTCTCTGGCCCTGCATCCACGCCCGCCATTCCTCACGGCTCAACTGCCCATAGGAACGTCGCTCTGCCGCCAGCCGCTCTTCCACCTGCTGGAAAAGTTGGGCGTTGGTCACCACCAACGCCAGCTGATCCGCCAGGGCTTGCAACACCTGCACATCTTCTTCCGAGAAGGCATCCACCTGGACAGATTGAACGTCCAACACACCAATCACCCGTTCCCGCGTCCGCAATGGCAGAGCCACCTCCGACCGCGTCTGCGGCAAATCTGGATTATCAAAATAGCTGGCATCCTCATCATCCACATCCCGGACAATACGTAGTTCGCCCTGCCCAGCGGCATAGCCCACAACACCGGTCTGACCAACCCGCAAACGGTGGCCGCGCGCCAACAACTTCTGCCCGCCCGGCGAGGAGGCCGCGCGCAACTCGGCATACTCTCCCAGCGAGTCAATCAGAAAAAGCCCAGCGTGATAGAAGCCAAACTGCTCAGAGATCAGCTCAACCGACTCAGCTAACAAACGCTGCACATCATGAATTGACGCGGCTTCTCGCGCCACCTGCGCGGCGGTCTGCAGCTGCATTGAGCGCCGCTCCAAATCAGCCGTGCGCTCTACTACCCAACGCTCCAGCTGCTCACTGCGGACCTCCAACTCCCAGGTCAAGTGGCGGCTCTGTTGCAAACTACTGGCCAAGCGCGGCAACAAGTAGTTCAACGAGATGACTAAGAGCGCACCCAACATCCCAAAAACAATACTACCGCTCATCCAAGCGGAAGCGTCGGCCGTATTCGCCTGCACCGCTATAGGGAGGTATAGTTTCCCAGTAGAAAATGCCCAACCAAAAGCGACCAGATTCAAGAGAACGAAAATCAGAGCACCAGTTCCCGCCTTCCGTCCCAAGAAAACCGCGGCCAAGAAGGGCAAAGTTAAGAGGAAAACCCGCCCATCACCACTCAGGCCGGACTCGTACAAACCCAAGATTCCTAATCCGTAAACCAACAATAATAAGGTCCAAACCTGCACAGCATACGGCATTTTGGGCCAGAAAGTAATTAACAAGAGTACCGCATATGCTCCTACATAAAACGAGATCAGCCAATACATTTGCTCTAGATAGGTACCATAGGAGCTGCCCACCACTGCCAGCCCTCCCAGCACCACCAGTACCCGTAGTATCCCCCGCACCAAGTCCTGCCGCCAGACCCAGAGGCTGGTGGTGGCATCTTGATGCTGTGGAGGCGGTGTTTTCGCCCCAGCCATGCGCTCACCATCATTAGCCATAAAAAACGCTCCTACTATTTTCTCTGACCACCGGTCCATCCCCCAGCTAAATATCCTCTACCAATTGAATAACTACTTCTTCCAACTGCAATACTCGGTAGAGATCATCCGCAGCCGTCTGCAAAACGGTCTTGACGTCTAGCGTCTCCCGGGCTTGCGCCATTATCTCCCCCACAAGTTGCTCACGTGTGGCTCGCTGTTGCGTTTCGTCCAATAGACGCAAGCCCTCAGCAGTCTGCGCCATCCGTTCAGCAACTGCGACGACCAAATCTCGCTCGGTCTCACTCCAGCGTCGCTCGCCGTTCTCATCCAGGAGAAGCAGATTGCCGATCACCTCACCGCGAACAATCAATGGGGCGTTGAGCAACGAGTGAGACTCGCCACCCGGGCCGTCAGCAGTCGCTGTCGTCACCTGATCCCGCGCCAGCGATTGCAGGGTTCGCCGCCAGCTCTCATCATCCCACACCGCGACTCCCGGTCGCGCAATTGTATAAGCAGAGACGGGAATCTCTTCCAGCTGTTGCTGCCAAGATTGCTGCACATAGCGGCGCTGAGTAGCCCGCATCTCATCCAGAGCTATCTGTGCCTCCCTGAATAACCGCGCATTTTCAATAGCAATCGCCACCTGCGTCGCCATCGTTTGCAAAATAATGATGTCTTCAGCGTTAAAGGCGGCCTCTTCCGTAGATTGAATGGTCAGGGCACCAATGGTCTGGCCACGACTGAGCAGCGGTAACGCCATTTCGGAACGAGTTTTGGGAAGAAGTGGGTTACTAAAGCGGACCGGTTCTTGCCCCACATCCAACGCAATCCGCGCTTCTTGGTGGGCCACAGACCAGCCAATCATGGAATCCCCGCCGACCTCCAGGCGGTGAGCACGAGACAACATCTCCTGTCCTGCCTCGCCGGTCCCCGCCCGCAAGACCGCCCACTGCTTCCGCTCCCGCAGTTGCTCTCCAGTTTGCTCAACTAAGAAAAGTCCCACATAATATAGCGCGAAACGTTCACGTACTAGCTCTACAATTCTTTGAATCAGCGTCTCCTGACTCAAAATTGTACTCACTGCACCAGCAACCTCACTCGCGGTCTGAATTCGGGCGGCACGGCGTTCCAGATGTTCCAAAGAGAGCACGCCTTTCAAGGCACTGCTCAGACAACCCTGTAACCGATAATATAACTCCGCCTGCGAGGGCACCGCTTCCAGGAGCGCCAAGCCCAACTGCTCATCGCGGAAATAAAGGGGCACAGCCACCAGATGATAATGCGCCGGCAAAATTCCCTCCGGCGCCAAAAGCGGTGTAAAGAATTGCTGCCCTGCGGGCGGTAACTCTTTACGTCCCGCTTCGTCATAAGCCAGCAACAATTTCGCCCCCGCACTTGGAGTCTCCGGATGCGCGTAAAGAGAGAGGTAACAGCGTTCGATATGGAGCGCTGCTAACTCCTGCGCTATTGAATCTATCAAATCTGCTAGCTCTGTAGTATTTAATAACCGTTGAGAGACCTCATTCAAACGTTTCGCCCGCTGATGTAGCTGCAAATGATGGGAAGCCTGCTGCCGATGGAGGTGTTCAACAATTACTACCCGCGCCTGTTGCCAGATATTCTCCGCCCCTTGACGTTCTTCCACATGCAAACAGGGAAGCAGATAACGACGCATGACGGTTATCAAATCCTGCCACTGCAAGAGCTCTTCCGCAACCAGAGCCTGCCGCAACAGTCCACCCAGGGTCTGGTAAAAGAGTCCGGTAGTCTCCTCCCCCGATAGATCAGTCAGGAAAGCTTGTAGTAACTGCGCGTGCCAACCATCCGGCAGAGAATGACTATCAGCC
>JAIOSN010000340.1 GCA_021107605.1 Anaerolineae bacterium
ACGCAGATTTGCGCGGACAAATACTAATCGGTCATTTTTTAATCTGTGCGCGTAGCCCGCGTTTATCTGCGTCCCTTTTTCAATTTCACCACTCAATCCGCACTTCCACCAGCTTCTCCAACGTTTCCGCCATCGCCGTCTCCTAATCCAACCGCTCTTCCAACGCCAGCACCTCATCCAACCGCGCCCACGTCGCCGGATTCTTGGCTTGGAGCGCACAAGGGTCCTTGTACGGCTGGATAGAGAGCTCGTAAGTTCCAATCTTTTTAGCCAGCGTGATGATCTCCTGCTTATCGAAAGATATCAACGGGCGCAACACCGGTATCTCCACCGCGAGTCCCGTCACCTGCAAATTCTTAAGCGTCTGCGAGGCGACCTGTCCCAGATTGTCACCGGTCACTAAGGCCAACGCTTTTCGCCGCCGAGCCAACTTCGCGGCCAAGCGCAAGATAAACCGGCGAAAGACCACCAATTCCACACGGGAATCATGTCCTAACATCGCCAGCTGGAACGGATGCGCCGGCGCCAGATAGAGATTGGCGGGCAAGCGGTGCGGCCCCAACACCGTGCGGGCTAATTCAATAACTTTAGAGTTGCGCACCTCGTTATCGCGCAAGAGATGCAAGTGGACAAAATCCACCAGACAGCCACGTTTCATCAGCAAGTGCGCCGCAACGGGAGAATCAATCCCGCCGGAGAGCAACGTCATCACGCGCCCGCCTGTTCCGACCGGCAACCCGCCCGCTCCCGTCACACGATGATTGAAAACATACACCCCATCGCGGTAGATTTGGATATCCAACGTGACATCTGGCGCGCCCAAATTCACCGGCGACCCGGTGGCGGCCACAATATCCGCCCCCACCACGCGATTGACCTCCATCGAATGTACCGGGAAGCTCTTATCCGCGCGCCGCGTATTCACCGCGAAGGAAGTCTCCGCTGTGAGTACCTCTCGCGCCAGACGGAGCGCGGCTTCCCTGATCGCCGCCATCTCTTGAGCGACCTTCAATACCGGCGCGAAATACGCAATCCCAAAGATCGCCGCCAGCCGCCGCTCCACCTCGACCGTGGGTACCGTCTCCCCCACGCCAACCAACATGTAGCCGCGGAACCGCTTAACCTTGCGTTCTCCCAACCCGTCCAACGCCACCCACATATTGTGCGTCAGCCGTTTCTCAAAATCCGGCCGGTTGAGACCCTTCAGCCCTAACTCACCATAATGCACCAAAAAGTATTGCATCTTCGCTCCTCGCTAAAAATCCGGCTCCTTGCCGAACAAATGGTACCACTCCTCCAACTCTTCTGCTGCCAACCCCTCCACCTTCCGCGCATCCCCCTGCTGCTGGCGCTTGTGCTCCTGCAACTTCTGGCTCCGTTGCACCCAGGGGGACGCCTTCTTCTCATATTGCTCCGCATCTCTGGCGGCCGCTTGCCGCTCAAAGAGCCGCAACCAGTCGTTCACCTCCGCCGGCGAAAGCGCCTCTGGATTCTCCTTCCCCATCGCCAGCTCGCGCTGCTGCCGCTCCGCGTTGGGTCGAAACTCCACCGGCGGCACCTCCGCCGCGCCGTCTCCAAAGAGCTCCAACCACTCTTCCACTTCCGCCGGAGAAACGTGATCAGGCTTTTCCTTTGGGGATTTGGCAAGCTTGGTCTCTACTCCCTCAGCGGGTAACGTCAGGCCGGCCAACTCCCCCAGTGAACGTTGGGTACGGCCAGACGGCGGTTGCGCTGCCCAGCTTTGTTTTTGCCGCGATGCTGGCCGAGGCGGCTCCGGTTGCGCGTGCTGCTCCTGGCCCGCCCACTCCCCAGCCTCGCCCAACGTTGGATGGGGTTTCTCGCGGCCAAAGAGCTCCAACCATTCCGCCACCTCCTCCTCCGAGACCTCCTCCCGCTGCTGCCAGGAGATGCGCGGCGTAGGCGCCAGTTGCTTCACAAACTCTTGCGCCGTCAACGTCCGCGCGCCGACCCGCCGCGCGGCAGCCAGTACTTCGTGATCAGAGGAGACCACCGTCCAATTAGGCGCATCGGGCAGATAACGCAGCCGCTCCATGATAATGCGATCAGCAATGGTATGGCCTTGAGCCGCGAAAACCACCTCTAATCCACCGCCAGAAAGAGCACGCGAATAACCACCCGGCAACCCGCCGTCAAAAACCACCGTGGCCTTACACTGCTTGCGGCTGGCCCAAGCACGCAACTTCAACACCAACTCGGCCTCGTCGTGCGGATCGTCCAGCTCAATATCTGGCAACTTGCCGATCACATTATGTCCATCAATCAAAAACGGCAACGAGTGCCTCCCCTTCCTACTGCACGATTACCTAAAAGATTTCACCATGGAAACACGGAGGGTGCCGAGCAAAAATGAGCTTTAGAAAGATTAAGTTTGCTTCCCCTGAACAAAGGGAGCTCCCCGCAAAGACGCTAAGTCGCTAAGAAAAAATTTAAGTTCCCAAATCTTCGCGCCTTCGTGGTTAAATACTTAGTTTTTCAGTAGACCAGAGTTTGTTTTCTCTCTTCTCTCTCTGTGAAACTAGGGATTGAGTAGATACTCTATCACAATGAGACCTCTTGACAACCACGCCAACTGAGATTATAATTTTAGCAGTTGATTTTGCCAACGCGTTGAACGAGACGAGTACCCGGCGGGCAGTGACAGGGAGAGCGGGCCACCGATTGAGAGCCTGCTTCATCAGAACCCGGAGAAAACCCCTCGTGAGCGGTATCTGGAACGTTGTTAACCAGTATAGATACCCGGGTAGGTCCGTTAAAGCCTTTCGAGTGCCCCATGGTAATTTGTGGGGAACTTGGGTGGAACCACGTGCGCCCCACGTCCCAAGAGGATGTGGGGCGTTTTTTGTGAAATGGCAGATGTGCAAATCAGCAAATGGCAAATGCGCAAATGGCAAATTATGAGAGAGGAGGTGGTTATGGAAGATGAAGGCTGGAAAAATTACGCGGATTGGTTGCAGGAGCTGCCGCAGGCTAGGTCCTGCAACTCAGACCGGTCTCCTGACTGTGCCCGCGTAACGTCAGTGATTCGGCAGGGTGGCGCGGTCAGGAGATCAGCTAGAGACACGACTGAAGTCGCTTTTTGAGACGCGCTAACCCTGTCCACGTAGGTGGACAGCCGGCTTTAGCCTCCGGTAGCCTACTTCAGTAGGCGTACTAGGCTAGGAGCCAAACACTGGCGGTAGTGACTGCCTAGTAGCGTACTGCGGATGGCGAAAACCTAAAGACACTAACCAAATGCGCAAATCAGCAAATGGTAAATTATGAGAGAGGAGGTGGTTATGGAAGATGAAGGCTGGAAAAGTTACGCGGATTGGTTGCAGGAGCTGCCACCGGAGATAACAGAGGAGGATCTCTGGAAATTTTTCGGCTATCGCAAGTCTCTATTCCTCTACGATATTTGCTGGAAGGATTGCGAGAAATTACTGCAACACCCCTTGGGCCGTACTGTTGCCCAGCAATTGATACGCAGCGTCGGTTCCATCTCGGCGAATATTGAAGAAGGTTATGGACGCGGGTTTGGTAAAGCTCGTGCTCACTTTCTGCGCATTGCACTGGGTTCAGCCCGCGAAAGCAAAGGGTGGTACTATCGCAGCAAAACATTGCTCTCTCTAGAGATTCTACAACATCGTTTTGCCCTGCTCAATGAGGTTATCCCTTTGCTGATTACTGAAGCTAACCGGATGAAGAAATACCATCGCTAATTTTTGCTATTTGCCATTCGCTATTTGCAATTAACCTAACGGAGGAGATCATGAATTCATCAGAGTATCACGAGAGTCACCTGTACAAAGTGCGTCACTCGGCGGCCCACATTATGGCGGAGGCCGTATTGGAGAAGTTCCCAGAAGGGAAGGTCGCCATCGGCCCACCCATCGAAAACGGCTTCTACTACGATTTTGAGCTGCCGCGTTCCCTCACCGAGGATGACCTGGCCGAGATTGAAGGCCGGATGCGAGAGTTGATCAAGGAGAAGCAATCTTTCGTCCGTGAGGAACTCGATGCCGCGGCGGCGCAAGAGCTCTTCGCCGCTCAACCCTACAAATTGGAGATGATCGCCGATCTCTTAGGCGCTGACCCGGAGACCACGTTTTCCATCTACCGAAGCGGCGCTTTCGTTGATCTCTGTCGCGGGCCGCACGTGGAAAACTCGCGGGAGATCAGCCCCCAGGCGGTCAAGCTGATGAGTGTGGCCGGGGCTTACTGGCGCGGTGATGAGAAACGCCCGATGCTCCAGCGCATCTACGGCACGGCCTGGGAATCGCCCAAAGAGTTGCGGAAACATCTCCACTGGCTGGAAGAGGTGAAGAAGCGCGATCACCGCAAAATAATCACGCAGATGGATCTGATCTCCTTCCACGAGGAGGCCGGGCCGGGGATGGCCTACTGGCATCCCAAAGGCGCGATGATGCGCAAAATCATCGAGGATTTCTGGCGCGACCGGCACATTGAGGGCGGTTACGATTTCGTCCACACGCCGCATATCGGCAAAGCCTGGCTCTGGGAGACCTCCGGACACTTGGATTTCTACCGCGAGAGCATGTACGCTCCGATGGACGTGGACGGCCAGGATTACTACCTCAAACCGATGAACTGCCCCTTCCATATCCTGATCTACAAATCCAGTCTCCGCTCCTACCGCGACCTGCCGCTCCGGTGGGCCGAACTCGGCACGGTCTACCGCTACGAGAAGAGCGGCGTGCTCCACGGGCTGCTGCGCGTGCGTGGCTTCACGCAAGATGATGCCCATATCTTCTGCACACCGGAGCAGATCGAGGGTGAGGTGCTGCGCGTCTTGAAGTTCTCATTGGCCCTGTTGCGCGCCTTCGGCTTTGAAGAGATCCAGGCGTACTTAGCCACGCGCCCGGAGAAAGCGGTCGGCGAGCCGGCCCGCTGGGAACAGGCGCAGGCGTCGCTGCTCCGGGCCATCCAAGCCGAAGGGATCGGCTACGAGCTGGACGAGGGCGGCGGCGCGTTCTACGGCCCCAAGATTGACCTTAAAGTCAGGGACGCCCTGGGCCGTTACTGGCAGCTCACGACGATCCAGTTTGACTTCAACTTGCCGGAGCGCTTCGATATGACCTTCGCCGGCGAGGATGGACACGCGCACCGGCCCTACATGGTGCATCGCGCCCTGCTGGGATCGCTGGAGCGTTTCTTCGGTATTCTGGTGGAACATTACGGCGGCGCGTTCCCCGTCTGGCTTGCGCCGGAGCAGGCTCGCCTTATCCCCATCGCCGACCGGCATATCGAGTATGCGCGCCAGGTGGAGGAGCAACTGCGCCAAGCCCACATCCGCGCCAAAACGGACGCCTCCTCCTCCCGTATGGGGGCTAAGATCCGCCAGGCCAAAGTTAATGATAAAATCCCTTACATGTTGGTAGTCGGCGACCGCGAGGCTGAAACCGGTACTGTCGCCGTCCGTCTGCGCAGCGGCAAGCAGCTAGGCGCTATCACGGTGGCAGAATTCATCGCCCACGCCACGCAAGCCATCAAAGAGCGGGCACTGGAATAACTAAAAGTCAAAAGTCAAAAGTCAAAGGTCAAAGGTCAAAAGTCAAAGGTTAACAGCGAGACGTGATGGTCTGCTACGACGGGCCGTCACGTCTTCTTTTCTGGCTGATTCTCGCTGATCTCTCCCGCAAAGTGCCGCCAGATAACCGAGGCCAGCACGTGAGAAATGCCGCGCACTGCTATCAGCTGTTCCACGCTCGCCTGCCGGATAGCATCTAAGGAGCCGAAGTGTTTAAGCAGGGACTTGCGCTTGATGGCGCCAATGCCGGGGATGACGTCAAGCGGCGAGGCCAGAGCGCGTTTACTCCGTCGCTGGCGATGATAGGTGATGGCGAAGCGGTGCGCCTCATCGCGGAGACGGCGTAGCAATAAGACCTCCGGGGAGGCGGGATCAAGCTCCAGCGGGTCCCCGCGCCCCGGCACGAAGACCTCCTCGTGCCGTTTGGCTAACCCGATCACCGGCACTTTCCCGCGCAGTTTGAATTGTTCC
>JAIOSN010000096.1 GCA_021107605.1 Anaerolineae bacterium
CCTACGACCGCTTCCGAGACCGCATTATGATCCCGATTCGCGACCGCCGGGGCCGGGTAATTGCTTTCGGCGCGCGCGTGCTCAATCCAGCGGATCAACCCAAATATCTCAACTCACCCCAGACCCCACTCTTCGATAAGAGCCGCGTGCTCTTCGGGCTAGACGGGGCCAGCCGGGCCATCCATCGAGAGGATGCCGTCATCATTGTGGAAGGGTACATGGACGTGATGATCCCCTATCAAGCCGGCTACCACAATGTAGTTGCGCCGATGGGCACTGCCTTGACCGAAACGCATTTGAAGCTGCTCCAACAGCTCACCAAGAACTTTATTCTGGCCCTGGACCCAGATGCCGCCGGCGTCCAGGCCACGTTACGCAGTTTGGATACTGCCAGAGAAACCTTAGACCGGCAATGGGATGCGGTCTTCAACCCGCGCGGCCTGGTGGGTTTTGAGAGTCAGCTCGATGCTGATATACGCGTCGTCCTGCTACCGGCAGGCGTTGATCCAGATGAGCTGATTTTAGCAGACCGCGCAGCCTGGCAAGAACTGCTAACTACCGCCCAACCCATCGTCCGCTTCTACTTCCAACAGCTGCTCCAACAGGAGAACCCCGATGAGCCGAAGGGCAAGGCGCATATCGTGGACGCCATGCTGCCCTTGCTGCGCGATATCTCCAACAGCATAGAACGAGAGTCCTACGCACAAGAGATCGCGATGCGGTTAAAGATCAACCCCCAGATGTTGTTGGATCGGTTGCGCGCCCACGAGCGGGTAGAAAAAGTGCGCCGCCATCGCGCCGCCACCGCTACCGTCACCGACCAGTCCGCACAGCCCACTGAACTGGGAGCGCATACCCTCCGCCTCCTCCTCCAGCACCCCCAGCTCTTGGAGCCGGTCGATATCGCGTTGGTGGAGCTGGAGCAACCCCCGCTGCGCGATGAGGACTTCACTCTGGAAAACCGTCTTATCTGGGAATCCTGGCTGGCAGTATTGGTAGACCCCACCCTCAGTTTGACCGAGCTGTTGCCGCTGGCGACCGCAGAGAAGATAACTCAATGGTTACAGATGCCACCCGGCAAAGAGGAAACAGCGGTCCTCAAGCGCGATCTGGTACGCACCATCCTCACTATTCGAGAGCGCCAGCTCCACCAAGAATTTACTCGCGTGCAAAGTCTGGTGCTAGAGAGCCAGTCCCAGGGAGACCTGAAAATCCAACGTCACGCGGGCGCCTTAAACCAACTACACCTCCGGTTAAGAGAAGTGCAACAGGCGCTCAATCCCCGAGGCATGGAGGAACGCAAAGGAAAACGAAATGGTAAAAGAGAGAACTAACGACTCTGCAGCTACTCCTCCCCCGCAAGAAATTGCGGTGCCAGACAACGGATGGGAGACGGAGGAATGGGAAACTGCGCTCCTTGAATTAGAAGCTGCGGCTAGAGATCAGGACGCAAACGAGGAGCCGGCCGCAGATGCTCTAGCGGAAGAATGGGGTTCCTTTCTAGATAAAGCAGCTGCCAGCTGGTTCCAGCCGGCAGCTGCCGAGGCCGCCAGAGCAGAATCTGAATCCAGGATTGTCGCCGCTATGGAAACTCAGCCCCACGATCCAGTGCAAATGTACCTCCATGAGATAGGACAAGTAGATCTCTTAACCACGTCCCAAGAAGTTTGGCTCGCGATGATCTACGAATTAAGAACCACCGTGGATGAGCTAGCGCTAGTTCTTCAGCCGAGCTCCACAGATGAGGATATCATCTCATATGCACTACAACTGTACATCAGAGGCCACTCTGCCTGGCAAGCCAGTTGCGAGGCCGCTGACCAGCAGGAGGTTGACCCTCCAGACCCGCTGATCCTGATAGCAGAGATCATCCATCAGCAAAAGGTGCTGATCTCCTCCCTCCCCTCCGCCCTCTACCAAGAGTACATGTCTCCCCATAACTGGAACCATGACCCCAAATGGGGAGCTATCGTCCGCAATCTCTTTGCAATGATCAACGCTCTCTATCTATTGCCCTCTCAAACTCTCAGCCAGTTGCAAGCAGAACTAGCCACTGCTCAATGGCCTACCGCAGACCAGCTACGCACCTATTTCACCTCCCCGGCCGAGCTAACTGCATGGTGGCAGCAAGTCCCCCCCCTGATCGCTGAAGCACACCACCTATTGGTCCGCGCTAATCTGCGCCTGGTAGTGAGCATTGCCAAGCGGTACATTGGCCGTGGCGTCTCCTTTCTAGACCTGATCCAGGAAGGTAACTTAGGGTTACTCCGGGCCGTGGAAAAATTCGATTTCATCAAAGGCTATAAATTCTCCACCTACGCCACCTGGTGGATCAGACAGGCCGTCAGTCGCGCCGTAGCCGATCAAGCACGCACCATCCGCATCCCGGTACACATGGTGGAAACGATTGGCCGGCTGACACAGACCCAACATACCCTCACACAACGCTTAGGTCGGGAACCGAACATGGAAGAGATTGCGCTGGAGATAGGGTTCGTCCCCTCAGAGGATATCGCTGCCATCCGCGAAACTCAAGCCGCCGGCCAGCCGCTATCCGCCGCCCAGCAGCGCAAACTGCGCCGCGCCGTTACCAAAGTACGCCGCATCATCAGCGTGGCCCAGGAACCGATGTCGCTGGAAACGCCCATCGGTAACGAGCAGGATAGCGAGCTGGCTGATTTTATTGAGGATGAGAACTTGCCGGGACCGAGAGCTGCCACCTCCAGAGAGATGCTCAACGAGCAGATTGAGGGGATTCTAGCCGAACTAAAAGACCGCGAGCGAGCAGTACTAGAAATGCGCTTCGGGTTGACGGATGGAGAGCAACACACGTTGGAGGAAGTAGGAGCTACTTTCGATGTAACGCGAGAACGTATCCGCCAGATAGAATCCAGGGCCTTGCGCAAGCTCCGCCACCCTGGCCGGAGTCGCAAATTGCGCGATTTTCTCAATTCATAAGAAAGTTGATTAGTCAATTAGTCAATTAGTCAATTAGTCAATTAGTCAATTAGTCAGGTCTTGGCAGATTCTCACCTTCTCGCCTTCTCGCTTTCTCACCTTCTCGCTCTCTCGCCTTCTCGCTTTCTCGCTCTCTCGCCTTCTCGCCTTCTCGCCTTCTCGCTCCCTCGCTCTCTCGCCTTCTCGCTCTCTCGCCTTCTCGCTCCCTCGCCTTCTCGCTTTCTCGCTCCCTCGCTCTCTCGCCTTCTCGCTCTCTCGCTTTCTCGCCTTCTCGCTTTCTCGCTCTCTCGCTTTCTGAGGCGCGCTGCGCCGGACATCCACCTCCGTGAACGCGCTAGGTTTTGTCCACGGAGGTGGACAAACGGCCTTTAGGCCTACGGTAGCCTAATTCAGTAGGCGTAGTTGCGTAACCTGGTCATTCACGACCAGACAAGGCTCAGGAGTTACGCCCCACTAAAAAGGAGACCTCAATATGGAAATCAAAATCACGACCCATCACAAAGTTGATCTCGTAGATATCACCGCACAGGTACAGCAGAGCGTCACCCAAACCGGCGTCCAAGCAGGGATCTGCTTCCTCTTCTGCCCGCACACCACGGCGGGAGTGATTCTCAACGAGAATTGGGACCCCTCCGTGGAACAGGACGTGGCGATGGTTCTGGCACGCATGGTACCAGAGGGACTACCGTACACTCACGCCGAAGGCAACTCACCCGCACACACCAAAGCGATTCTCGTCGCCGCTGACCACTTCATCTTTATCCACCACGGGCAGTTGGAGCTGGGCCGCTGGCAGGGGATCTTCTTCGCCGAATTCGATGGCCCGCGTCATCGTACTCTTAAAATCAAGGTGGTCAGTCAATGAGTAAGGCGACCGCCTCCCGCATCCCGGCCACCCCGCTGGCGTGGGAACGTCTCGAAGCGCTGCTGCACCGGGTCAGCAAACCGGGGCGTTACGTCGGGGGAGAATACAACAGCGTCCATAAATCTTGGGAGGAGACCGCTTTTCACGTCTGTCTGGCCTTCCCCGATCTCTACGATTTAGGGATGTCCAACTTCGCGCTCGCCATCCTCTACGAAATCATCAACCAAGAGGCGGACGTGCTGGCCGAGCGCACTTACCTGCCCGCCCCCGACATGCTGGAGCAGCTGACCGCGGCCGGCATCCCGCTCTACGCCTTAGAGAGCTACCGTCCCGTCGCCGCCTTTGACTTGTTGGGCATCAGTGTCGCTTACGAGCAGCTCTATACCAACGCGCTGCTGCTTATGGATCAGGCCGGCCTCCCGGTACGCGCCGCCGCGCGCGATGCACGCTATCCGCTGGTCATCGGCGGGGGACATGGCGCCTTCAACCCCGAACCGATCACCGCTTTCTTCGACGCGTTCGTCATCGGAGAAGGAGAAGAGGTGATCCTGGAGGTCATTGACGCGCTGCGCCCGCTCAAAGATGGCCCGCGCGAGGAACAATTGCGCGCCCTGGCCCAGATACCCGGCCTCTACGTCCCCAGCTTCTATCACGCCAGCTACACGGCGACCGGAGAGCTCGCCGTCCTGGAACCCACCATCCCCGCCGCGCCGCCGCGCATAGCCAAACGCATCGTCGGGACGCTCCCCCCGACGCCCATTAAACAGCTAGTCCCCAATATCGATGTGGTTCACAATCGCGGTGTGGTGCAAATACAACGCGGCTGCACGCGCGGCTGCCGCTTCTGTCAAGCCGGGGCCATCAATCGCCCGGTACGCGAGCGTCCCGCCGCCGAGATCGAGGAGACCGTGGCCGCGCTCACCACCGCGACCGGGTACGAGGAGATCGCCCTCCTCTCCCTCTCCGCCGCCGATCACACCGAGATCGCGCCCCTGCTACATGCACTCCAGGAACGTTTCACCTCGCCGCCGCTCAGCTTCTCCCTGCCCAGCTTGCGTATCGACTCTTTCTCCCTCGAGCTCGCCGATGGATTGCACGGCAGCCGCAAATCCGGTTTCACCTTTGCGCCAGAGGCCGCCACCGAGCGGTTACGCCGGCGGATCAACAAGCAAATCCCCACCCAGAAACTACTCACCGTCGCCGAGGAAGTATTTAGACGCGGTTGGCGCACGCTCAAACTCTATTTTATGATCGGCCTGCCCGGAGAGACGGATGCGGATATTGCGGCCATCGCCGAGCTGGCTACTGAAGTGCGCAACATCGGGCAGCGAGTGAGCCAGAGCCGGATTCAGGTCAACGTCAGCGTCAACACCTGCGTCCCCAAACCCCACACCGTCTTCCAGTGGGAACCGCTGGCAGACGGCGAGACCATCCAACGGCGTATCAGCTATTTACAACGACATATCCGGGGACGCGGCCTGGACCTCTCTTGGAACAGATACCAGGAGACGCAGTTGGAGACACTCCTGGCGCGCGGCGACCGCCGCCTCAACGCCGTCGTTGAGCGGGCTTGGGAACTGGGAGCGCGCTTTGACGCTTGGAGCGAATGGGCTGATTTCGACGCCTGGAAGCAAGCTTTCCAAGAATTGGCAGTGGACCCTCATTTTTACCTCTATCGCGCCCGCGAACCTGAAGAGGTCTTTCCCTGGGATCATCTGCAAAGCGGCGTAGAAAAACGCTTTCTCTGGCAGGATCACCAGCGCAGTCAAGCCGAGGAGTTTTTGGATGATTGCCGCGAGCAATGCCACGCTTGCGGCATCCTGCAACGCTATGCCCAGCAACGTTCAGCAGAGTGGCAATGTCCGGCCAGAGGGAGCGAGAAAGCGAAGGAGCGAGGAAGCGAAGGAGCGAGAAAGCGAGAAAGCGAGGAAGCGAAGGAGCGAGAAGACGAGAAAGCGAAGGAGCGAGTAAGCGAGGAAGCGAAGGAACGAGTAAGCGAGGAAGCGAAGGAACGAGAAAGCGAACAAGCGAGGGAGCGAGAGGACACCGGGGCGCTCAGAGTGCGCGTCACTTTTGCTACGGAGAAGAACCTGGCTTACATCTCCGTGTTGGATCTGGGCAGCATCTGGGAACGGACGTTACGCAGCGCCGGGATACCGGTAAAATATAGCCAGGGCTTTCATCCGCGCCCCAAAATACAATTCGCCCGTCCGCTGCCCACCGGCTGCGGCGGCGCGGCGGAATGGGTAGATCTCTGGCTGGAGACTCCCCGCACAGCAGCCGCGGTCAGAGCCACCTTGCAGGGCCAAACGCCCCCCGGACTGACAGTATTGGAGGTCCACCCGGTAGCCGAAACTGAACCGGCCTTGCAAGAGATGGTCGTCGCGACAGAATACTACACGCTCCTGCGTGAGGTTGACCCGGACGCAGTCAAAACTGCCGTGGCCGCCTTGCTGGCTGCGGAGACCGTCATGCGTCCCCAGCGTGGACGCCGCCGCCACAAACAATACGATCTCCGCCCCCTGGTGCAAGAGCTCGCCGTGGAGGAAGACGTCCCCGCTCCCTGGACGCTGGCGCTCCGGATGCACCTCGCCGCCCTCCCCGGCGCAACCGGGCGTCCTGATGAGGTGCTCAAAACGTTAGCGCTGGAAGACGTCCCCTACCGCTGCACGCGGCAACGGATTTTCCTGTGCTGACAGTTAGGGAATGTAGCCGCGAAATCCATTTCGCGCTGCCCCGTTGTCATTCCGAGCCAGGGCCACGCGCAACGCGCGGAGCACGCCAGCGAGGAATCCCCCCAGTTCCGTTGCGCAACCCTCGACAGACGCGGCCACCGCTGAAGGCCACGGGCTACGAAACTACGCCCCGTAAACGGGGCTAGCCGGGGGTATTCCATGCCCCGGCGCTGGTCTATTGGAGCGTGAGGGGATGTAGCCGCGAAATCCATTTCGCGCCGCCCCTTGTCATTCCGAGCCAGAGCAACACGCAACGCGCGGAGCACGCCAGCGAGGAATCTCCCGGTGCCGTTGCGCAACCCTCGACAGACGCGGCCACCGCCCCGTAAACGGGGCTAGCCGGGGGTATTCCATGCCCCGGCGCTGGTCTATTGGCGCGTGAGGGGATGTAGCCGCGAAATCCATTTCGCGCCGCCCGTTGTCATTCCGAGCCAGGGCGACACGCAACGCGCGGAGCACGCCAGCGAGGAATCCCCCCAGTTCCGTTGCGCAACCCTCGACAGACGCGG
>JAIOSN010000349.1 GCA_021107605.1 Anaerolineae bacterium
GGTAGCCCACCAACCCTGGGTGGCCCACCAACCCTGGGTGGCCCACCAACCCTGGGTCCCTTGAACTGCTCCGGTTTCATCAGTATTAACAGCATCATCCAACCCTCCCAGACCCTGCCCTGGGGCTATTGTTGGAAGTAACGCTGGTTCGGGCAACACATAAAGGTCATAATCTGCCGGCAGATTATCTAAGGTAACAGTAAGGACAGAAGGAGTAATGACCTCAACCACGTACCAGTCAACATCCCCCGGCCAACCGATCGTGGCGGTGATGGTAGTGGGCATATCCAGGAACGCAGCCATATCAGGAATATCATTAGGTTCATACTTGTCTTCCGTTGGCTCATACCCGGCTGAGTAGGAGAATTCACTGCCGACCACCAACCCACCTTCGGTCCAGAGAGCATCGAAAATCGCAATCATACCTGCACCGTCGAAATTCGCCCCTAGGCTCGGCATATCTTTTTGATCCCAGTTAAAGCTACTGTGAGGGGCCAGGATTTGCTGACGTTTCAGCACTAGCAGGCCTTCCGGGTTATAAACCTTGAGCGTGGCCGTGACCGCTATCTCATTGGGATTGTGAGCCCAGTAGCTAGTGGCATGATCGGGATAACGGTGGACAGCAGGCAAATAGAAATACATACCTTCAACATTTTGGATGATCGGGTAACCGTCCAAGTCCATACCCGGCATATCATCACGTTGACGGTCCAACACCACGCCGCCTTGTAAGACGGGCTGCAGGTTTAGACTCGCGGCGTATATCCCGGACGGCGGAACTGCTAACGGCTTGTTTTGAGGCAGAAGGAAGGAGGTCGTGGTGATCAATGCGCCATCTCCTCCCCGGGAGTAGTAACCGTCGACTTCGTGTTCATCGGTGCTGTCAGCCACCCAAACCTTGCTCCGGAAACCGTCAGGCTGATCGAGGATGCGGGGCACGATGAAACTATCGGGTGTGGTGGTGGCGTTAGGGATACCGGGCCAGGCCTCCACGGGAACGCCCGCTTCGTCCAGCAGGGCCAGGTACCCGGTCAACCCCGGTTCCCAGCTGTGAACTGCGAGCGTTCCAAACTCGTCTGGGTCCAGACCGCCATCAAGTACCGGATCGTAGATCAGGAGGGCGTGAGGTTGGAGCTGAACAGTCATGGTGGAGAGCGTTCCCTCTTCGATGAGCAGCTGCAGAGTCACGGTGGCCGGTTGGGTGGCGCCGTTCTGGAGGTAGACAATGGGGTGCAGGTCCTCCCGCACAGGACCGATCCAGGGAAAGAACAGTCCGGTTGGCGTAGTGTCGGGGCGGGGAGTATAAGCCGTCAAGTAATGGGGGGAACCCGGCCCGGGGGTGGCTTTCACCAGACAGGCGATATTCCCTGTTGCCGTAACCCAGCCGGTTCCGGTAAGAATCTCGCCCGCAAACGCGTTGTAGAAATCGTCTTGAGCGATGAGCATACTTCCCAGAGGGGGCAGAGTGTGGGTGACAAGGGCCGCATCTTGCCACTCACCACCGGCAGGTCCCCACAAGTAGAGATTCACAGTGACGGTGATCATATCGATGTTCATGATATGAAGAGAGGTAGGTAACTTATCCAGTTCCGCGGAAAAGTAAGGGAGGGCACATTCAGATCCGGTATCCATGCTTCGTGGTGGAACAAAGGAAGTTATTGCTACCACACCTGGCGGCGGAGTCCCTCCGCTAGCGTTGGCCGGGGACGAAATAGAGATAAAGAGTGCTAAGAACAGTAATCCTGTGATACTCAAACTAAACAGTAATGCTTTCTTCTTCATGCCGCTCTCCTTATTTGGTAAATGATCAAACTATCCTTCCAAAGACGGCCTATGGTTCTGACTCTATTCTCCATTCTTCATTCTCCTCCCGTCGCCTGCCATTGTTGAACCAGACTGCGAGACACTTGGATATCTCCGGCTGCCCCTAGCGCCTCAAATTGAACCAACGCCTCACGCAATTTGGCCAGAGCCTCATTACTATCTCCACAATGATAACAATATTGCGCCCGGATCAGATCTAATTGCGCGGAACCATAACGATCCGAGCTTCCCTGCCCGGTTTCCTGAGCTTGAGATAACATCATTGCTGCGGCTTTACAATTATCTAACGAAAGGTAAATTTTCACCAACAGCCGTTGAGCCTGCCCCAACTCTTGAGAAGAACCTTGCGCCGCAGCGATTTCGATAGATTGCTGGCCCAAATTCAATGCCGTAGTTCTCTCCCCTTGACCGTATGCCAACTCGGCCTGATGGAAATAAATACCCGGCAGCAACGACTCCATCCCCAGTGTTTTAGAGAACTCTTGCGCTTGTTGAAGTAGTTGCCCGGCGTTCTTCCACTCCTCCTCTCTGATAGCCACCGCTGCCAAATTCATTTTCATGAGAATTTCCCCATATACTATGCCTCGCTCTTGAGCTATCTCTAGCACTCGTTGATATGCTTGGCGCGCCTCAACGAGCTGCCCTCGATAACGATAAACCTCGCCAAGATTAGCGGCAATTCGCACCTCGCCTTCAGCGTAATGAATCCGTCGCGCGATCTGTAAAGCTTTTTCTCCATGTGTAGCAGCTTCATCCCATTGTCCCAGGGCCAGATGCACCAGCAATAAATTAGTACGGGCATCCACCTCCCCTATCAGGTCATGAATACTAGCATACAGAGTTAGGCTTTTCTGTGCCCACAGGAGAGCCGACTGCAACTGACCGTGCTGATACTCCAGTGGAGCCAGAATACATGAACCTTGAGCTTGAATCTTCTGCGCCTCAACCCCGGATAATTCTTTGGCAATATCGATAGCTTGTTTAGTCCACTTCGTGCCTTCCTCGTAATTCCCTTGTTTATGCAAAAGTGAACTGCCTCTTAGATATAATCGCGCACCCTCTAACGTTTCTCCAATCCGCGAAAGACGTAAGCCACTTTGCACTTCCTGGAAAGCCTTATCCATCTCTCCCAAGCTTTCCAGCGTGGTGGAGATATGATAAGTAAGATGAGCCTCTTTCTCAATATACGCTGAAGTGTTTGGCGACCGTGAAAGTGTCTCTCTCCCTACTTTTAGTTGCTGAAGAGCTTCTTGATATTTACCTTTAATGGCCAGAGTCTCCCCAAAAAGATGGTGGACTTCAAAACACTCCTCAGCCTCTTGCAATTGCCCCGCCTCGATGGCTTGCAACGCCCGCCCAAACGCCTCAACCGCTTGCTCCGTCAAGTAGTTATCCAGCGCGTGCTTCCCCAGATCTAAGTTGGCGCGCACGGCCACCTCCCAGCACTGCCCCTCAAAGGAATGGAAGGCTAACAGAGTCAACCAGTTAGAGGTGGCCTCAACCCGCGCGTCATCCAGGTAGCCGCTCAAACGACTGTGGATCAGCCGCCGGATGCGGTAGGGCAAGCCGTGATAGGCCACCTCACGGGTCAATGGTTGTTGGAAGAAGAGAGTCTCCTCCGCCTGATCCCCGTACACCAAGCCAAAAGGGTTGAGCGTGGGCAACCGGTGCCTGACGACCGGCTGTGGCTCCTCTCCATATCCGGCCACCAACATCAGGACCGTCATCTGCTCGCCCACCACGGTCGCCGAGCGGAGCAAGTGCCGGCTAGGCGGCTCCAGCCGGTCAATGCGGCTCTGGATCAGACCGTAGGTGGTCTCGGGGAGCGGGGCCTCATCCAGAGATTGGGTCAGCTCCCATTCCCCCTGCTGGAGTTGGAGGATACCGGCCATCTTGAGCGCCTCTACCGATTCGATAGCAAAGAGCGGCGTTCCTTCACCACGTTTAGCAATCCAGCGTTTGATCTCGCGGGGAAGAGTCCCGCCAGCAGCTTGCGCAGCTAATTTAGCCATCGCTAACCGCGAAAGTGCTGGCAGGGGAATCTCTGTGGCCCTCTCCAGCAGCTCCCAGGAACTCAAAAACTCCTCGTCATCACGGTAGGTAAGCAATACCGTGATGGGGGCAGCTGGTAAATTCTCAAGTACGCCTGCCAACAGCTGCCGGGAAGCCGCGGGCATCCAATGCACATTTTCCAAGATGAGCAAGCGGGGATGAACACTCGCTCCCGCCTCCAAGAGAGCAGTTAACACTACCAGCCGCTCTATCTCACGCAATTCGGGGGAAAGCGAGGCCACTTCTGGGGAAGGAACCACTTCTAGATCGATAAGGGGCGCTATCAGAGCGGCCCAGATATCCAACTCCAACGCGGCTAAGGTATGGTGCAATGCCACTTTCTGCTTAGCCGCGGGCAACACATCCAGTCCCAAGAGCGAGAGGAGCAACCCCTTCCAGGCCGCGTAGGGCAAGTGCATCCCATAGGAAGGTGCGCTCCCAGAGTGGACTTGGAAGCCCTGCTCCAGCGCCCAGCGCGACAGCTCCGCAGCTAACCGGCTTTTACCCATGCCCGCGGCTCCATGCAATAAGACAATCTCCGTCTGCATCCTGGACACACAGCGCCCTAGCGCGGCTTGCAACTTGGTAAGTTCCTCCGCCCGCCCGATGAGCGGCAGACCCTCAACCGTCGTCAACTCAGTCGCCGAGCGCACGGCTTGAGCAATATACGGGGTGACAGGTTTGCTCTTCCCCTTGAGCTGCTGTGGCGGGCCAATTACGCCGCTAATCCGCTGGCGGATAGTCGGATGCCGCGCGGTGTGCGGCCCCAACCAGACCTGGCCCGGTTCACAGCTGGATTTTAGACGATAGGCCAGATTAACGGCATCGCCCATCACCGTATATTCGCGCCGCTCAGCGGTACCCACATCCCCGGCAAAGACGAACCCGCTATTGATCCCCATCCGGAGCGGAATCTCGGAGTTTTCCTGCATCTTCAAGGCGGCCAGCGTGGCCCGCAAAGGATCATCCTCGTGAGCCTGGGGCGCGCCAAAGAGGGCCATAAGGTAGGGGCCTTGTGGCCCAATACCGATCTTGTTCACCACGCCGCCATATTGTTGGATGTAATCACGCGCCCGCCCAAAGATCTCATTCGGTCGCTCCACCAGCCGCTGCAACGCTTCAGGATGATTCCAATACACCGTGAGCTCCGGCAACGAGGCCATCCCCAACATCAAAATAGTTACCTGCCGGTGTTCACGCCAGAACTCAAAATGTTCCAGGGAAGAAAGCGTAATAATGCGCGTCAAGAACTCTGAGTCCAGATAGGGCGTTAGCGCGTCCAGACGCTTAAGTAGCCACGCGACTAGAGGTAAACCCTCAAGCTTAGCGGGTGGTTGAGGCAACGCAGCAGGTTGTCTCTCCAACGGCAGTTCTTGATCCGCGGCCACCAGATATAATCCTTCAGCCAGAGGCTCACTGGACACCTGCTCCCCGCAATAGAAGAGCAGAGAGTGATCAACCACAATACCACCTGAAGGAGCACTCTCCTGAGCGCGTCCCATAGCCGTCAGGGGCGGCCCGGTGAGCATCCATTTGCGGTTCTTCGCCGTGCCCAAACCGATCCCCACCATCCGCCCGCTGGCTAACCCGGTGGCGATGCGCAAGGGGAAGATACCCAACGAGGTCTTCACCTCCGCCAGCTGCTCATCCACCGCCCGGTGGACGGCCAACGCGGCGGCCGTAGCCCGGAGAGCGTGTTCTTCTCCGGTGAAGAGAAGTAGTCCCGCATCGCCGCCAAATTTCTGCAAGTCACCCCCGTAGGGCAACGTGTGAGTGATCAGAATCGCGAGGAAACGATTGATCAACCCCGTCAGTTCCTCGGCCCCTTCCGTCGCCGCGAGCTCCGACAGACGTTCCGTCATCGCGGTAAACCCATCCACATCGGCGAACATAACGGTGCCCTCTATCGGAAGTGCCAGGGTCTCCACCGAGGGAGTTTCCATCAGCGCATGACTCAACCCGTGGGGGAGATAAGTAGTAACAGCGGAGAGTAACTTATGCAATCGTTGAGGTAAATCTGGCTGATAGTGAACCAGACGCGCGGCTGACGTATTCACAATAGCTGGTTGGGTAGAAGATAGAGACATTCTCGTTTTCCTCACAACTTTGGTGACCAGAATAATCGCCCTGATTTTCGGGGAAGATAAGTTAGATTTTAATCTTCATTGTACTTGATAATGGGATAAATTCCAAGCTAAAAATAGTTTTTAATCCAATACAATATCATTAAGATAAGACCTCGGAGGTCTAGCCCGCCTGAGTAGTAACCCGTATTGGTCCAAAAGGAGCTATGCCCACCCTCTCTCTAGGAATGGCTAAGTAGCAACCTAAATTCTGAATTTAACTTCCCCAAAACTGTATCTTCGCAATAAGTAGGGGGAAACATCCCAGCATCTATCATTCTCACCACAGAGAACACTGAGAAAAAATAAAAAACTCGGTGCCCTCCGTGTCTCTGTGGTGAAAACTGCCCCGGAATAGTGAGATGATACCCAAAACTCGCCTCTACTGAGTGTTATCTGTTCCCTGTTCTCTATCCCCTGTTCTCTGTGGTAAGATAATCTTATTTCATGGTACAATGTTGCAGGTAAAAGCAAACGAGGAGGTAACAGCAATGGATGCTCAAAAACCAGTGTACTTAACAGCAGAGGGATTAGCAGCGCTCCAGGCCGAATTAACTAAACTGATTGAAGAAAAACGTCCAGCGCTGGCCAAACGTCTGCATCTCGCTATCAAGCAGGGCGACCTCTCCGAAAATGCCGATTATATTACGGCCAAGGAAGAACAGGGATTTTTGGAAGGCCGCGTCCGGGAACTAGAATACAAAATTCGACACGCCCAACTCATTAAAGAAAATACCAGCGGAGATGGGCGAGTACATCTAGGGAGCCAGGTAGTAATTCAGGAAGAGGGTCTGGAGATGAGTGAAACTTATCAACTGGTCGGCGCCACCGAAGCCGATCCACGGCAAGGTAAAATCTCTAATGAATCTCCCCTGGGGCGAGCGCTGTTGGGTAAAAAAGTAGGTGAGACGGTGACGATTAACGCGCCGGCCGGTAATATATCTTTCTCTATCACGAATATTGATTAAAAGAGGCTCTTTAGACTTTCGCCTGGTCAAGTCAAAATCAACCGCGAATGGACGCCAATACACGCGAAAAAGGATCAAAAATCAGTGCAATCTGGGTAACCTGCGGTGAAAATTTTACGTCGGGGTGTATCAACCAGGCAAAGTCCCAGAGACCCTTAAAAGATAGCCATAGCAACAAATCAACTATGCCCCCCGCACACGCAGGGGGCATCTGATTTTTTGAACATGCCCCCACTTACTCCCGGTTGAAGGCGTGCAATCTTAGCCGGTTGAGCTCCTCGTTGATCTCTTCCAAACTATCTAACTCGCGATAGACAATCGCATAACGCAAATAAGCCACTTTATCAAGTGCTTGTAGCTCCTCAACCACCAAGTCCCCAATCACGTGGCTTTTAATCTCTGGGGTTCCGAGTTTCTGAATTTTATATTCTACGCGCTCCACTATATGCTTTATCTCTTCGGGAGGGATAGGACGACGGGCGCACGCAATTTGCAGCCCCGCGATGATCTTCTCTCGTGAGAACTTCTCGCGGCGGCTATCGCGTTTGATAACTTGCGGTGCAGTAAGCAGGGGCCGCTCTATAGTGGAAAAACGTCGTTGGCAATCCTGACACGCGCGCCGCCGCCGTACATTCCCCTTCGGGTCATGGCGAGTATCAATGACTCTGGTCTCAAAAGAACCACAGTAGATGCACTCCATAACTTCCCCTTCTCGTGCTTAGAAAAAACAGGTTTTTAGTAGAGTCAATGTTTGAGATTATAGCAGCTAGCGATTAGCTGACAAGGAATAGAGCCGGAGCGAGAGAGCGAGAGGGCGAGAAAGCGATAAGGCGAAAAAATACATAACCTAACGCTTAGCTGTGGCCAGCCACCGCCCGGGGCTAAAGACCACGGCCTACGCAGCCACGCCCCATAAATGGGGCTACCCCTTGTCATTCCGAGCCAGAGCAACGCGCAATGCGCGGAACTCGCCAGCGAGGAATCTCCCAGTGCCGTTGCGCAACCCTCAACAGACGCAGTAGATCCCTTGCTTCGCTCGGAATGACACGCTAGCCCACCCTTGTCATTCCAATCCGCCTGTCCTGAACGCAAGCGCAGGAACCCCACAGAGCCCGTCGCCGTCACACGGTTTCAACCGCCGGGCTCAAGCACCAGACGCGACTGTGCCAAGTCCACCTATGTTGACGTGCTAGTCCCTGTCCACACAGGTAGACAGCCGGCAGTTAGCCTCCAGTAGCCTACTTCAGTAGGCGTACTGCCGGGGCATAAAAAACACGGGCACTTCATGCCCGTGCGCGGCTCCA
>JAIOSN010000196.1 GCA_021107605.1 Anaerolineae bacterium
CATCCAGACCTCGGAGGTCTAGCCCGCCTGAGTAGTAACGTAAATTATTGAAATCTCAGCGCTCTTTGCGTCTCTGCGATGAGGGCTTTCAGAGGAGAAGATCACCATGTGGAAATATAGCCGCTTACTGCTCATTGCCTTAGCCCTCAGCGGCTGTACAACCGGTCCGATTGCTCAGACCGAAGAGCAACTTCTGGCCTCCGGCACCATCCACACCACCGAGATAGAGCTATCTGGAGAGATTGGGGGGCGGATAAAGGCGCTGCATGTCCAAGCCGGAGATGAGGTTGTAGCCGGAGAGCTCCTGGTGGAACTGGATGAGAGCACCTGGCAGCTGCAACTCGGTCCGGCCCAAGCCGCCGTCGCCGTCGCGGAAGCCAACCTGGACGTGGTGCTGGCCGGAGCGCGGGCGGCGGAGATCGACGCGACCCAGAGCGTGCTGGCATTAGCAGAAGCCCAACGTGATAAGGCTTTCGCGGCTTGGGAAAACACGCAAGAGGTCGCGGAGAACCCGCAGGAACTCACCTCTCAAATCCACGCGGCGGAGGGCCAGATAGCCTTAGCCGCGCAGCAGATAGAGATGGCCGATGCAGAGTTGCGCAATGTGCAGTATAAATTTGACCGCAACAAGGCGAGCCAGTGGGAATTACAGACGGCCCAAGCTGCCTTCGCCGCTGCGCAAGCTGAGGAGCAAGTCGCGCAAACCTTGCTTAACCACCTACGCGGTATCCGTGCCCGTCCACGCGGCTACTTGGCGCAAGCCAACGCCGCCGAGGGCGAGTATCACATCGCCGAGGCAGGCGTAGCCGTCGCTCGTGCCAAGCTAGCCGCCTTACAAGCCGGCCCCACGGATGAAGAGCTCGCCGTAGCCAGAGCTATGATCCAGCAGGCGCGCGCCAAAGTCAATGAGTTGCAGGTGCAGTTGAACAAATGCCATCTTGTCAGCCCAATTGATGGCGTGGTGTTGCGACAAGCGCTGCAAACCGGAGAACTCGCCGCGCCGGTGGTGCCCATCCTCACCCTGGCCAATCTGGACGAAGTGCGACTAGAGGTCTACGTGCCGGAGAACCGCATCGGGCACGTCCAGCTGGGGCAGCAGGTAGCGGTGACGGTGGATAGCTTCCCCCAGCACACCTTCAGCGGGGAAGTTATCCATATCGGGAACGAGGCAGAGTTCACCCCGCGCAACGTCGCCACTGTCGAGGGGCGACTCAATACCTTCTACGTCGTCGAAATCCAGTTGCAGAATCCAGAGCACCAACTCAAGCCCGGTATGCCCGCCGACGCGCAGTTCTAGGGATCCTAAAGATAGCTCACCACAAAGACACAGAGGACACTGAGAGGTTAGCAGTTAGCGGTTAGCGATTTGCTACAAGGACTAACCGCAATACGTTTCAGTTAAAATTTCCAGCTCTTTAGGATTTCGCGTGGTCGCTCAAAAATTTACCACGGATTTCACAAATTAGCACGGAAAAAAGTAAAAAAATCAGTGTAATCCGTGTAATCTGTGGTTAAAATTTACGGTGCGAGGCGCCCACCACGCAAAGTCCCAGAGACCTGAATTTCCGCAGTCTGGTCGTCCCGAAAATCTTCGTGCTCTTTGCGTCTGCGTGATGCAATACTTGGTTTTTGCAGTAGACTCAAAGTTGTCTTTTTAACCTGCTCTGCTATAATCAGCACAGTTGGGCGAGTAGCTCAGTTGGCCAGAGCGCACGGTTCACATCCGTGAGGTCCAGAGTTCGAGTCTCTGCCCGCCCACTACCCACCAAAAATGGCCTGGCTTTTGAAGTCAGGCCATTCTTCTTTTCTGGGCATTCCCCGCAAAGCACTGAGCATCAGCTCTCCTAGTGGAGAGGCAAATGAGGAGCTGTAGTTTTTTTGAGCTCTTTGGGGATTCGCGTGGTCGAGTTAAAATCAACCGCGAATGGACACCAATGACCGCGAAAAAGAATCAAAAATCTGGGTAATCTGTGGCGAAAAATTTACGTCCCGGTGCATCAACCATCCAAAGCCCCAGTGTCTTTGGGTCTCCTCTCCTCCCCCGGTAACGAGTCTCTGCGCACAGCAACCTATAGCTAGAGCGTCTCAATACGCCTACTGAAGTAGGCTACCGCCAGCGGTCCACCTGCGTGGACCGGGACTAGCGCGTCGCCGTAGGGCGACGCCCGGCGCAGAGCGCCTCAGAGAGCGACTTCAGTCGTGTCCCTAGCTCAAATGAGAGGTAAAAGCCATGCTACGTAGGCCAAATTCACTGCTGCGAAAATAAGCCTGCCTTTCTCTGCTTCAACTGTGCTGGCCTTGTTTACCAGGCGTACTTTAGCGCACTTGAGGTATAATAGCTTGCTGGAGTCTCATCCCCATACACTCATCGCGGAGGATAAACCTTGGAAGAGAACGAAAAATCTGCAAGTAACGAAGATCGAACCGGCGCCATACGTGCGGTAGATATTGACCAGGAAATGCGTAGTGCTTACTTAGATTATGCTATGAGCGTGATCGTGTCGCGGGCGCTCCCGGACGCTCGGGATGGGATGAAGCCTGTACAACGCCGTATTCTCTATGCCATGTATGATATGGGCATTCGACCTAGTTCATCGCATAAGAAATCGGCCCGGATTGTTGGTGAAGTGTTGGGCAAATATCACCCCCATGGCGACTCGGCGGTCTACGAGGCGATGGCGCGGTTGGCACAAGATTTTTCGGTGCGTTACATGTTGGTCGATGGGCAAGGGAACTTCGGTTCCATTGATGGCGACTCTCCAGCGGCGATGCGTTACACTGAGGCGCGGTTGGCCAAAGTTTCTATGGAGATATTGGCCGATATTGGTAAAGAGACCGTTGATTGGGTCGACAACTTCGACGGTTCTCTCCAAGAGCCACGGGTACTACCTTCTATCCTCCCGACCTTATTGGTAAATGGCGCCTCCGGCATTGCCGTGGGCATGTCCACCAACATCCCCCCGCACAACCTCACCGAGGTGGTGTCGGCCTTGCTCTACCTCTTGGATAATTGGGATGAGCAAGCTGATATTGGCGTTACCGAGCTGATGCAATTTATCAAAGGGCCAGATTTTCCCACGGGCGGCATTATTATGGGCCGCGAGCCGATTGTCTCGGCTTATGGCACCGGGCGCGGGAAGGTGATTGTGCGGGCCGTCGCGCACATCGAGGAGATGCGGCGAGGACGCCATCGTATCGTTGTTACTGAAATCCCCTACCAGGTCAACAAAACTACGCTCATAGAGAAGATCGCCTACCTGGTACGCAGCGGTAAATTGGACGAGATCAGCGATCTGCGTGATGAATCAGATCGCCGGGGCATGAGTATTATCATCGAGCTCAAGAGCGGCACGCAACCGCAGAAAGCCCTCAACCGGCTTTACAAGCACACCATGTTGCAGATGACTTTTGGGGTGCAGTTGCTCGCGCTGGTAGATGGTGAGCCCCGCTTGTTGTCGCTCAAGCGGCTGCTCCTGATCTTCCTGGAGCACCGTAATGAGGTGATTGTCCGTCGCGCCCGTTACGAATTGAAGAAAGCGCAAGCCCGCGCGCATATTTTGCAGGGGTTACTCATTGCACTGGATCATCTGGACGCGGTGATCCATACTATCCGGGAATCACCCGATGTTACCATCGCTCGTGAACGGCTGATGGAAAAATTCGAGCTCTCGGAAATCCAAGCGCAGGCGATTCTGGATATGCCGTTGCGCCGGCTCAACGGTTTGGAACGGCAGAAGATTCTGGATGAATATGAAGAGTTGCAAGCTCAAATAACTGATCTAGAGGGCCTGTTAGCTTCCCCCACCAGACAGCGGGCGGTAATCTACACGGAGCTCCAGTCCCTGGTGGAAAAATATGGCGACGAACGACGTACTCGCATTGATTCTCGAGGTGATGCTTCCTTTAACGAGGAGGATTTCGTTGATGAGGAGCGCGTGCTCATCCCCATCACCGAACGCGGCTACATCAAACGAGTTCCCGCCAATGTCTATCGGAGCCAGCACCGGGGTGGACGCGGTGTTATCGGTATGGATACGCGCGAGGAGGATGATATCATACATCTGCTCTCCGCTGGCACGCTAGATACACTGCTCTTCTTCACCAATCGCGGCAAAGTCTATCAGGAGCGCGTTTATCAGATCCCGGAAGCCTCGCGTACCGCCAAAGGCTCACTGCTAGCCGGCATCCTCCCGCTGGAATCAACGGAGACGGTGACGGCGGTGCTAAGTGTGGCCGGTTTTGAAGGGAATGGACGCTATTTCACCATGATCACTCGCCGGGGACGGGCTAAGCGCGTGGAATTGCACGAGTTCGCTGCGGTGCGGCCCAGCGGGCTGATTGCGATCAAGCTAGAAGAGGGCGACGAGTTGGGTTGGGTGCGCCTGACGGAGGGCACTGAGGATCTTATCCTGGTGACTACCCAGGGCCGGGGGATTCGTTTCAATGAGCAAGCTGTGCGCACCATGGGGCGCGCAGCCAGAGGCGTTATCGCCATGCGGTTAGCCGGCGGTGATCTGATCACCAGCGCGGGAGTGGTGGAACCTGGCGGTGACCTTTTCGTGGTTTCTGCGCACGGGTACGGGCGGCGCACGCCGTTGTCTGAATTCCGCACGCAGGGACGTGGTGGGAAAGGCGTACGCGCCTATCAGGTCAGCAAGAAGACCGGCCCGGTGATCGATGCGCGAGTTGTGCAAGAGGAAGATGAAATCACCATCATCTCAGAAGGTGGTATCGTCATCCGTACATCAACTGCCAACATCCCCCAGATGGGACGTTATACGCGCGGTGTCCAGATGATGGGCCTCAAAGAAGGAGAGCGCGTCGCTTCTCTAGCGCGCTTAAAAGAAGAGGAGTAAGGATGGTAGACAGTAGACGGGACAGTTTGGTTGAAGAACACCCTTGACTAGCTGTGGCCGATCTCTAATCGCCGCCCAGACGGGAAAATACCGCCAATTGTGCTGTGTAGCCCGATTTATCGGGCGTGGCTGCGTAGCGCGGTGACTTCAGCCCCGCGCGGGCGTGACGCTAGTCTCACCTTGGCCTTAAAAGTGAAACGCACCCGGCCAGTCTCCCGATCGAGCCACCCTGCGAATGAAATGATTGGCAAATCAGTGGGGAGGGTTTGAAATGTATGGTATTGAATTTACCCCAGATGCACTTGAAGACCTGAAAGCATTTAGAAAATTCGAGCAACAAAAAATCATTTCAGGTGTTGATGCTCAACTCCAGGACGAACCAGCACTAGCGCTTGAGGAATGGCAAGGGTTTGAAATTGGGGATAGTGATGATTTTGAGCAGGAAGTGCAAGCCACAATAGCCAATCAGGAATTGTTGACATTTTTGGTCGCGCATCGGAGTAACGCCCCCCGAGTCCCGCTAGCCGAGGTGAAGAAACAGTTGGGGCTTAATTGATGTAGAAGGAACGTTTATGGGTACTCAAAAAACACGCCAAGAACCAAGCCAACTCGTCGCGTTACTTCCCGGAGGAGATATTGAAGCTCTGGCCGAGACGATGGTCGCGTTTGCCAACGCGGATGGCGGGACTCTCTACGTTGGCGTAGCTGAGAATGGCCATCCGACCGGGGAGGTTTTCCCGGAGGAGTTCAATGCCGTGGTGCACCAAGCCGAGTACCTCTGCCGGCCCCCCATCCCAGTTGATTGGAGCCAGATGGAAGCCGGCGGAGCTTTTATCTTCGCCGGGCGGTTCCAGCGCAGCCCTGAATTGCACGCGCTGGCCGATG
>JAIOSN010000042.1 GCA_021107605.1 Anaerolineae bacterium
ACGTAGTCACCTTCACGGCCCACCACTCGCGCCACCACGCCGGCCGCACGGGCCAACTGTCCACCGCGACCAGGATAAAGCTCCACGTTATGCACCGTGGTGCCTACCGAGATGTTGTCCAACGGAGTAGCATTACCCACATTCAACTCCACCGGGCCTTTATCGCTGATAACCTTATCACCGACTTTCAACCCCAAGGGAGCAATAATGTAACGTTTCTCACCATCAACGTAGACCAACAGCGCGATCCGCGCCGAGCGGTTGGGATCATACTCAATGCTATCCACGCGGGCCGGGATACCAAATTTGTTCCGCCGAAAATCAATCAAGCGATATTTCCGCCGATGCCCACCACCACGATGATGAACTGTAATCCGCCCGTGAACATTACGACCCGCTTTCTTGCGCAGTGGTCGCAATAGACTCTGCTCTGGCTTATCCCGCGTAATTTCCTCAAACGTGTAACCCGTCATCCCACGGCGACCCGGAGATGTGGGTTTGAATTTCTTAATTCCCATAATTACGCCTCCAACGCCACAATTCGCTGCCCAGGAACCAGCGAGACAATGGCTTTTTTCCAAACCTTGGTCCGTACCCCTCGACGGCGGCCCGTCGAACCAGAGAACTTAGCGGGCATGATCATAGTATTTACAGAATCAACTTCCACGCTGTAAATAACCTCAACGGCCCGCTTGACTTCATTCTTATTAGCCTTGGTATGTACCTCGAAGGTGTACTTGCCATCCCACTTCATCGCCTCCGATTTCTCGGTAAATACTGGTGCAATAATCACATCATAAACATTCATAATATCACTCCCCCCCTGAACCAGTCACGGTCTTCTGTTGGGAGGCCTTCCCTAGAATGGATTCCAACACCGCGAGTGCGGATAAGGGTATAATCACATGATCTGCACTCAAAGCATCTCGCACATTCAGATAACCAGCGTGTAAAGTATCAACCTTAGGTAGATTACGTACTGCCCGCTCTACCACCACGTTATCGTCCGATAACAAGATCAAGACCTTTCCCGTGACCGCCAGATTCCGTAGTACTTTAACGGCTTCTTTTGTCTTGGACACCGGTAGTTGCAAAGCATCTACCACCACTATCCGCTCTTCCGCCAACAAGACGGTCAGCATAGAACGCAAAGCCGCCTGTCGCATCTTGCGTGGCATTTGCTTCTTGTAGCTATGCGGTTTAGGCCCGTGAGCGACACCACCACCCACGAATATAGGAGCATTTCTGCTACCATGCCGCGCCCGACCGGTTCCCTTTTGCCGAAACCACTTCGCTTTGGTGCGATTGTTTTCACCTCGCGTCTTGGTACTATGCGTGCCCTGACGAGCATTTGCCAGCTGCCGCACGAGAGCCTGGTGCATCAACGGAATGTTCACCCGAGCCTCAAAAATTTCAGGATGTAGCTCAGTCTCTTGGACCGTCTCACCCTGCATGTTCAACACAGGAACGCGCATCGTTACCTACCTCCCTTCCGCACCCGCTGTTTGCGAGTGGGTTTCACCTGCACCAGTCCCCCATTCGGTCCGGGGACACTGCCCTTGACGGCAATGAGATTGCGTTCAGGATCAACCACAACTACTTCAATATTCTGAGAAGTTACACGTTTGGCACCCATGTGTCCAGGCATACGCATGCCCTTCCATACACGACCAGGCGAAGCACAAGCCCCAATAGAACCCGGCGCACGCAGGCGATCAGATTGACCGTGTGTTTTCGGCCCGCCAGCAAAGCCATACCGCTTTACCACACCGGCAAAACCTCGGCCCTTAGAAATACCCACAACATCCACCCGCTCACCGGGCTGGAAGATATCGACCCTGATAACTTGCCCTACTTCGTACTCCTCATCTTCATTCGTGCGAATTTCGCGCAAATAGCGCAATGCCGGAACACCGTTTTTCTCCAAATGCCCTCGCTGCCCCTTGGTCAGGTGCTTGGGCTTTGCCTCCACGTAACCCAACTGCACGGCGCAATAACCATCGCGTTCTTCCGTCCGCACCTGGGACACGTAACAGGGACCAGCTTCCACCACAGTGACCGGCACTACTTCGCCAGACTCCATGATCACCTGGGTCATCCCCACTTTCTTTCCTAAAATACTCTTCATCTTCCTTACTGCCTCCCTGGGACTGCCAGCATCTTAATTCGCCACATCATCCCTAAGTCCGACTCACACCATCCCCCCCCAGGGTCTTTGCCCCAACGGCAAATCCACCAGGGGGGGAGTGAAAAATCAGAAATATCACTGAGATCTAGTCCAAGACACGACCCTTAGAGCTTTATCTCAATATCCACACCTGCGGGCATACCAAGCCGCATCAGGGTGTCAATCGTCTTTGAATCCGGTTCCACAATATCAATCAAGCGTTTATGCGTGCGGATTTCAAAGTGTTCGTGACTATCTTTATCAATAAACGGGGAACGGCGTAAGGTAAAACGCTCTTTCCTTGTCGGCAAAGGCACTGGCCCAACCACCCCGACCCCAGTACGTTCAGCAGCTTCAACAATACGTAGCGCAGATTCATCCAGCAATCTGTGATCATACGCCTTAAGTCGAATTCGAATGCGCTGTTTACTCATAGACCACCTAAGTTAAAACTAACCAGCTTAGTCCAACACAGCAGTAATAGCACCTGCGCCAACCGTCAAGCCACCTTCGCGAATAGCGAAGCGGGAGCCTTTTTCGAGGGCTACAGGATAGATCAACTCAACTTCCATCTCGCAGTTATCACCAGGCATCACCATTTCCACACCCTCGGGCAAGGAGATCTGACCGGTTACATCCATGGTGCGAATATAAAACTGCGGTTTGTAGCCAGTGAAGAATGGCTTATGTCGCCCCCCTTCACTCTTTTTAAGAATATAAACCTCGGCCTTGAAGTGCCTCTTAGCCTTGATCGAGCCAGGGTTAGCTACCACAATACCGCGCCCCACCTCATCTTTACCCACCCCACGGAGAAGCAAACCGGCATTGTCACCAGCCTTAACCTCGTCCAGAATCTTGTGGAACATCTCCATTGAAGTAACCACAGTATTGCGCGGCTCCTCTACCAACCCTACCAGCTCCACCGGTGTATTGGGTTTCATCGTGCCACGAGTAACACGACCAGTTACCACAGTACCACGTCCCTTGATGGAGAAGACATCCTCAATAGGCATCAAGAAGGGACGATCTTCATCACGTTCCGGAGTGGGAACATACTCATCAACCGCCCGCACCAACTCCCAGATGCAAGCATAGGCCGGATCTTCAGAATCATTGCTCTCACAATTCAACGCCTCAAGCGCAGAACCACGCACGATGGGAATCTCGTCACCGGGGAATCCGTAGGAATCCAGCAACTCGGCGATCTCCAACTCAACCAGCTCCAGGAGCTCAGGGTCATCCATCAAGTCAACCTTGTTCAGGAAGACCACGATCGCAGGAACCTCAACCTGGCGAGCCAACAAGATGTGCTCGCGGGTTTGGGGCATCGGGCCATCAACCGCAGAAACCACTAAGATCGCACCGTCCATCTGCGCAGCGCCCGTGATCATGTTCTTGATGTAGTCACGGTGACCGGGACAGTCCACGTGCGCGTAGTGCCGATTTGCGGTCTCATACTCTACATGGGCAATGGCAACCGTTAGAATCTTGGTTGCATCACGACGGAACATCTTGGCATCCGCCTTCGCTACTTCATCATAAGCCTTAAAAGTTGACCAACCCTTGGTTGATAGTACGCGCGTAATTGCGGCTGTCAACGTCGTTTTACCATGATCAATGTGACCAATCGTACCAACATTCACATGCGGCTTAGTGCGCTCAAATTTCTCCTTAGCCATTACATTCTCTCCTTTTGCTTACTTGTTCTACTTATATAAAATCTCTAATTACTTCTTAGCCCTAACCACCATACAGGATAGCAGCTACCTTCTGAGAGGAGACCGGTTCATAATGGTCAAATTCCATCGCAAATGTCCCTCTCCCCTGCGTTGCACTACGCAAGTCAGTCGCGTATCCAAACATTTGCACCAGAGGGATATAAGCTCGAACTGCCTGTACATCTCCGGCCCTTAAGTTCAATGCCTTTATATCTGCCCCACGCGCATTAAGATCTCCCAGCACTTCGCCCACATACTTCTCGGGAGCAACGACTTCCACATCCATGACCGGTTCCAAAAGCGTCGGACTGGCAGCCTCAACCGCCACCCGCAACGCTTGAGCTGCTGCGGCTTTGAAGGCCATCTCCGTAGACCTTTCCTCATCTATCCCGACGGAGACCAACGTAACCTTCAACCCCACCAATGGATAGCCCGCCAAAAAGCCACTCTCCATTGACCCCATAATGCCCATCTGCACGGCACCCGCGAAATCACTGGTGAAATCAGTGGCAGACACAGCACTTTCAAAACGCGCTTCGCCGCCACCTGGTAAGGGAGATACCGTAATACCAACTCGTGCATATTGTGGCTTTCCGGCCAACGTGCGATCAAAAATTATCTCCGCTGAAGCGGATTCCGTGATCGCTTCCTTGTAGGCCACTCGCGGGCGCCCCACATTGGCTTGCACATTGAACTCCCGCAACATTCGATCCACCAAGATTTCCAGATGGAGCTCCCCCATTCCAGAGAGGAGCGTTTGTCCTGTTCCCTCGTCCACCCGCACGCTGAAAGTGGGGTCCTCTTCCGCCAATCGCGCTAGAGCTTCATCCAGCCGCGTTTGATCAGCCACCGTTTTTGGTTCAACTGCCACCGAGATTACCGGCTCCGGGAAATCGATATTTTCCAGAATAATGGATGCATTAACCGCACTTAGTGTATCACCGGTAAAACTATCTTTCAGCGCCACCGTGGCACCAATATCACCCGCTCCGATTTCATTTACCTCTTCGCGGCGATCGGCAAACATGCGCAGCAACCTAGGTATCCGCTCCCGCGTTCTCTTCCCCGCATTATAAACGACCTCGCCCCGATGTATCACCCCGGAGTAAACACGGAAATAAGCTAGACGCCCCGCGTAAGGGTCTGTAGCAATCTTAAAGATCAGCGCAGCCAATGGGGCCTCTAAATTCGCCGGACGCTCGCGGATGCCTCTCTTAGTTTCTCCTCGCACTGGAGGAATATCTGCCGGCGAAGGCAGATAATTTACAATTGCATCCAGCAACGATTGCACGCCCTTGTTCCTCAATGATGAACCGCAGAGCACCGGCTGCATATCGCCAGCAATGGTTGCCGCGCGTAAGGCTCCCCGCAGGTCCGCCACCGGGATCTCCTCTCCTTCCAAGTAGCGCATCATTAGCGCATCGTCGGTCTCCACGAGAGTCTCGATCATCGTCTCCCGGGCCGCTCGCGCTCGCGCCTGCAAAGCAGCTGGAATGGGGATTTCTTTCGGCTCTGCCCCCAACTCATCCTGCCAGACAATCGCTTGCCAGGCCAGCAAGTCCACCACGCCCCTAAAACCGGACTCCGCGCCAATCGGCCATTGAACTAATATAGGATTGGCTCGCAATCGCTCGCGCAGCGTCTCAACCGCGTGCTCAAAATTGGCCCCCAATTTGTCCATCTTGTTGATGAAGACCACCAAGGGCACTCCAAATGAACGCGCCTGCCGCCAGACCGTCTCCGATTGCGGCTCAACTCCCACCACACCATCGAAGATCACCACACCGCCGTCCAACACCCGCAAACTGCGCTGCACCTCTGCGGTGAAATCAATATGCCCCGGCGTATCAACAATGTTAATCTGACAATCTCGCCAGAAACACGTTACGGCCGCCGAAGTAATGGTAATCCCCCGCTCCCGCTCTTGTACCATCCAATCTGTAACCGTGGTACCGTCATCAACGTTACCCAGTCGATGCGTACGCCCCGTGTAATAGAGAATACGCTCAGTGGTCGTCGTCTTTCCCGCATCAATATGGGCAATAATTCCGATATTTCGGATATTCGCCAGTGAATGTGCCTTACCAACCATCGTCGTTAAATCCCTCTTTGCCTATCCGCTATACGACGATAGCCTCAAACCAAACTTACCAACGCAAATGAGCAAACGCGCGGTTGGCCTCCGCCATACGATAGACTTCCTCGCGACGCTTAACAGCCGCTCCAACCCCTTTAGCCGCATCCATAACTTCTGCCGCCAACTTGCTGGACATGCCCCGCCCACCCCGTTTACGTGCCGCTGACAGCAGCCAACGAATACCCAGGGATCTCCGGCGATAGCTGTTGACCTCTGCCGGAACTTGATAGGTGGAACCGCCCACCCGTCGCGCCCGCACCTCTACCGTCGGCGCAACATTGCTCATCGCTTCCTCGAAAATTTCCAGGGCTGGCTTACCAGACTGCTCTTCAATCTTACCCAGCGCCTCATACATAATGCGACGAGAGAGATTCTTCTTACCACCCATCATCATCTGGTTGATGAATTTCTCAACCAACACACTACCGTAACGAATATCAGGTGCAATTTCCCGCTTAGCTGGACGATACCTTCTCGGCATACTTCACTCCTCCCCTATCAGGCCTTTTTGACCCCGTACTTGGACCGCTTCTGATGACGACCTTCCACGCCGCTAGTGTCCAAAACACCTCGGACAATATGATAGCGCACACCGGGAAGATCCTTCACGCGTCCGCCGCGCACAAGTACTACAGAGTGCTCCTGCAAGTTATGTCCCTCACCAGGAATGTAAGCCGTCATCTCTAGTCGATTCGAGAGGCGTACACGTGCGATCTTACGCAACGCTGAGTTGGGTTTTTTCGGCGTAGTGGTACGCACAATAGTGCAAACACCCCGCTTTTGCGGATTGCCTTTCGCTACCCGGACCCGCTTCCCTTTTAGCGAATTATAATTATATTGCAGAGCGGGCGACTTAGACTTCTTCTCTCCCCGCTCCCGCCCCTTACGAACTAACTGGTTAATCGTGGGCACCTTCTCCTCCTGCCAAATCCAGTGAACAAGGCCATCATTGCTCTGATGGCCTCTTTTGACGACCTAAATATCAATCCATTTTAACGAGGGCGACTTCAACCTACTTTCCCCCTCCCTGCGAAACTGAATTCTACCATAGAGGTAAAAAACGTCAACTCCTCGCGAATCAATTTCATCAGGACAGCGAGGTGATTATCAACCATCACTTGAGAAAAGAAAGAGAATCACCAGCGGGGGACCATCTCCCCATTGCGGCACTTACCGCCGTTCAGGAACCAGTCCCAACAACCCCATGCCCAATTTCGGCAGCTTAGCATCTTTACGTTCACGGGCGAACCGCAACACTTCACCCGTATCGGTGACCGCTTCCACGGCGAGCGCCAGACTCTGTAATTCCTTAACCAATACATTGAAAGAGGCTGGTATGCCCGGCTCCTCAATGGGTAAGCCCTTGACAATGGCCTCGTAGGCGTTCACACGTCCTTGCACATCGTCTGACTTGATGGTCAGCATCTCCTGAAGAACATAAGCTGCACCATAAGCTTCCAATGCCCAGACCTCCATTTCACCGAAGCGTTGACCACCGAACTGAGCTTTGCCACCCAATGGTTGTTGGGTCACTAAAGAATAAGGTCCAGTTGAACGAGTGTGAACCTTGTCCTCGATCAAGTGATGCAGTTTAAGCATATAAATCACCCCCACCGTGATCGGTTGATCAAAGGGGCGGCCTGTTTTGCCATCGTAAAGTTGCATCTTGCCTAACGTAGGTAGAGGTAAATTTTCCCGAATGCTAATCTCTGTTGCTTTCAACCGCAACTCTTCACCGGAGAGATCCGCTAGCTCTTGTCCATGCGCTTCCATCCATAAACGCAAACAGAGATCAATGGCTAAGAAATCTGCTTCCTTCTTCTCGCTGTGCTTCCGAGGATCATCCTCAAAAACCAGCACCGCATCGGGATCATACCCTTCTTCCCGTAGCCATTCAGACAACACCGAACGGCGAGCATAGATCTCATCATCGCGCAACAAATCCGGGTCATAACCCAATTGCGAAAGCCAGGCCGCCACGTAGATGAGGCGCGCCTCAGTATCACTCTCCAATTGTTCTAGATCGTATTCTTGCGCCTTGAACCAACTCCAGGCCCGCTCCATAACCTCATCCTCGGCCTTGTCAATAAGCCAAGCCCGCGCCATATCGGCAGCAATTTCATCTTCATCTGCGCCATCGAAAACCGGAGTAACTGTATGGAACCCCAGTCGTTCGGCCGCCCAGCCCAGATGTGTCTCCAGCACCTGTCCGATATTCATGCGCCCCGGCACACCTAGCGGATTGAGGATAATATCAATTGCTCGGCCATTTGCCAGATAAGGCATATCGGCCGTCGGCACCACATTGGAGATCACGCCTTTGTTGCCATGGCGACCAGCCATCTTGTCGCCAACGGTAATCGCCCGGCGCTGCGCCACATAGACACGCACCACCTTCTCCACTCCCGCGGGCAGATCACGGTACTCTTCACGCGAGAAGACTTTCACGTCAACCACTTTGCCTCGCGCCCCATGTGGCATTCTCATACTCGTATCTTTCACATCACGCAATTTCTCACCGAAGATAGCGCGTAGCAATTTTTCTTCTGGCGTGAGCTCTTTCTCACCCTTGGGGGTAATTTTGCCCACTAAAATATCCAATGGGCCAACCTCCGCCCCCACGCGAACCACGCCATCCTCATCAAGGTCGCTCAAGGCACTCTCGGAAACATTAGGAATCTCAGCAGTGACTTCTTCTGGACCCAGTTTGGTATCTCGCGCCACGAGTTCATATTCCTCCATGTGAATGGAAGTAAATTTCTCTTGGCGAACCAGCTCTTCATTGAGCAGAATCGCATCCTCAAAGTTCCCGCCCTCCCACGACATGAACGCCACCAGAGCGTTCTGTCCCAGGGCCAAGATACCTTTTTCAGTAGAAGAGCCATCGGCCAAAACATCACCCGCTGCCACCCGTTGACCTTTGATAACAATCGGGTGCTGATTAAAGCAAGTGCTCTGGTTGGAACGATTGTATTTAAGCAAACTGTAGCTCTCCGCCTCACCATCATCAGACCGCACCACGATCTTTTCACTCGCCGCGCTGATGACCACTCCCGATTGACGGGCAATTACCACTAGGCCGGAGTTCGCTGCCGCCGGACGCTCCATGCCGGTTCCCACCCGGGGAGCATCCGGTAAAACTAACGGGACACCCTGCCGCTGCATGTTCGAACCCATCAGAGCGCGGTTGGCATCATCGTGTGACAAGAAAGGAATCAAAGCCGCAGAAACGCCTACGATCTGCAAGGGGGCCACGTCTATGTAATCTATGCGCTCTGGTGAAGTGGCGATAAACTGTCCACCTTTACGCGCTGAAACACGTTGAGCAACAAAATTACCACTTTCGTCCAACATAGTGTTGGCCTGCGCAATAGCATAAACTTCTTCTCGGTCAGCAGAGAGATAATCTATCTCGGAGGTCACATGCGGCACAATTTTAACGCTATCACTCAGCGGCAACGCGACTATCTTCTCAGCCAACGCTGCATCTACCACCGCACCGGCTTTAACCACCACCTCTCCGGTATCGGGGTCACGCACGTCTTCACGCAATGTCTCTCCCCGGAGTTTCTCTTTGGTTTTGGGGACCACCCGAATTACCCGGCGATAGGGCGTTTCGATAAATCCCAAATCGTTCACGCGCGCATAGGTTCCCAAACGACCAATCAAACCGATATTCGGCCCCTCCGGAGTCTCGATAGGACAAATGCGCCCATAGTGACTGTTATGTACATCACGCACATCAAAGCCGGCCCGCTCACGCTTCAGCCCTCCCGGCCCCAGGGCAGAGAGAGTGCGTTTATGGGTAAGGCTGGCCAAGGGATTAGTCTGCTCCATAAATTGCGATAGCTGACTTGAACCAAAGAATTCACGGATCACGGCCACTACCGGACGAATGTTGATCAGGCTCACAGGAGTGGGAGAGTCATCGCGAATACTCATGCGTTCCTTGATCACTCGCTCCATCCGCACCATGCCCACGCGCAATTTGGCCTGCACCAATTCGCCCACCGTTTTTACCCGGCGATTTCCCAGGTGATCCATATCATCGGGGCCAGCGACGCCATTATTGATATGGATCATACGCCGCACAAAAGCCACCAGGTCCTCTTTCGTGATAGTCCGGACGGACATGGGGATATTCAGCCCCATACGTTGATTCAACTTGTAGCGTCCCACTTTCTGGAGGTTATAGCGTTGGGGATCAAAGAGCTGCGAGGTGAGATATTCTTCAGCGTTATCTAAAGTCGCCGGATCACCGGGACGCATACGTCGATAGAACTCTATCAGCGCCGCCTCGGCCATAGTATATTTACCATCGCGCAAGTCTAATTCCGGTTCCTGACGCATCGTAGTCGCAATCCACGGATGATCAGGATCATTATCGGCTTCCTCAAAAAGCCCTAGCAGCTCCTCATCAGTGCCAGCGCTCAATAGATTGCTGTGCAATTCATCATCAATGGCAGCCAGCGCACGCAGGAAGAGCGTGACAGGAATGATCCGCTTACGATTAAAGCGCAAGGTTAGATACCCTGATTTACGGGTCTCAAATTGCATCCACGCACCACGGTCAGGGATCATCTTAGCGGTCGCCAAACGATGACCGCCATCCGCGTCCACATCAAAATATACACCGGGCGAACGGATCAACTGGCTAACGATTACCCGCTCCGTTCCATTGATGATAAAGGTAGCACTCTCCGCCATCAAGGGTAGATCGCCCAGGAAAATCTCCTGCTGAACGATCTCACTAGTCTCGCGATTTACCAACGCAACACCCACGTAAAGCGGGGTTGCATAAGTCAGATCACGATCTATGCACTCCTGACGCGAGTATTTAGGCTCAACAAAACGATAGCCCAAATCAAATTCCGCTTCCTCGGCTCGCCGGCCGGGGAAGTAGAGGCTTAACTGACCATTGTAACTTTCGATAGGTGATATTTCATCAAAGAGCTGCTGTAAGCCTTCATCTCGCAACCACTGATAAGATTTCAATTGGACTTCCACGAGGCCAGGTAGTTCCAAAACACTGGAGAACTGCGCGTACGACTTAACTCTCAGGTCGGTTTCCTGCATATTGATATTCTCCTCCCGGAGTCCCCTGCGGATAGCGATAGCAACAATTCCGCAGCTATGAATTAACTGAACAGTTCAAAAACAATAATAACTGGTATGTGAAAGAAAAAATATAACCAACAAAGAAAACGCGATGCGTTTACATCTCCAATTTGCATCACGCTCTTTAGAACTGCGGGCTATTATTTAACTTCTCCATTCTTTATAATCAAATGGCCGGCTCACACAACCACGACTGACCATTATACCATACCCTCTTTGTCAGTCAAAGTGAGAAAAACTACCTGAACCCAACTAAAATCAACGTGGCTAGCTAGACCTTCTCCGCGTAGACGCCTCGATATTCTGGTGGTAGTAATTTCGCAATGCGCACCATTATAAGTTCGGTGGCCGCCATCAGCTCCTCCGAGCTCATCCGCCCTTCCCGGGGCAGATGAAAGGGTTCACCATAAGTTATACCCAACCGCATCCGGCGGAAACACAACAACCCTTTCATGTCCTGCGTCCCCGTAATTCCCAAGGGGACGATAGGGACACCAGCATGAGCCGCGATAAACGCAACTCCTGGCTTCCCTGGCTGTAATGAACCACTGGTAGAACGAGTACCCTCCGGGGCCAACCCTAGCACGTCGCCACGTTTCAATACTTTGATAGCTGTCATCAGTGGTTCACGGCTAAACTCCGTGCGATTTACCCAAATCCCACCGCTAGCTTCTGTAAACCAGTTGACTAACGGATAGGATTTGTATTTAGCCGCCACCAGGGCGTAGACCTGCCTCGGACACGTTATCCCAATCAAGAACGTATCCAACCGGCTCAGGTGATTAATAGCCAAAATACAGCCCTCTTCCTTGGGAATATTTTCCACCCCCTTCACTTCCACGCGCCCTAAAGCATGGATGATAATCGAGAGCACCTTACGAATACGTACATATTTTTTATCCATCGCACCTCATCAATTGCTCTGGCATCCCCAGGCTAATGCCTGGAAGGAGGCGGGCACCTTTTTACCTCTGGGGGTTAACAATAATGCAAATTCTGTCAGCTGGCCGGGCTGTAAATTCTCCACCTCCAGCAGCAACGTCTGCCGATAGGCCAAGACCTGAGCATCGTCATCATAGAGGGTAACTACCACCGTAACCCGCTCCACCAACGCGGTTGCCTGATTCGTAATCTGCCCAGCAACTCGATATTGCGGACCAGAGACACCTCCAGTCAGCTGACTCACCTCCAGCGGCAGAAAACCGGAGGTTATCCCGCCGATAGGTTCAGCGCGACGCAAGATGACCTCTGCCTTAACGGCTCCGGGAGGAGGCTCGGCAAAGAGTAGCGCAAAAGGGGCCCGTTTCTCAGGCGGCAAGTAATCCGCGGCCGCCAGCGTCCTCTTGGTGCATCCAGTAACGTCACCTGTACTTGCAAATTGGTGATCGGCCCGGTGGTGCTATTTGCTACTTCTCCCAGACACCAAATCCCGCCCACGGCCGTGGGGTAAAGAGCAATGTGAGCTTCTGGCAGCGGGAGCGGAGTTGGTGTGCGCAAGATCAAATACCCTTGAACCGCCGGGGAAGTTTCTGCTTCCTCCGGTTCGTCCTGCGGGATGATTAGCGCTTGCCCAATGCTCAAGGCGTTAGGATTATCCATCCCATTCTGCTCTTGGATCGCTGCCGCCTTGACCCCATACTCCAACGCAATGCCGAAGAGCGTATCACC
>JAIOSN010000282.1 GCA_021107605.1 Anaerolineae bacterium
GTGCCGCGCAGCTCCGCAATCCGCGCCGTGATGTAGCGCAGATAAGCTGGTTCGTTGCGTTTCCCCCGGTAGGGGGCGGGCGTCAGATAAGGCCCGTCGGTCTCCAAGAGCAACCGTTCCAGCGGTACTTCTTGAGCGACGGCGTGGAGCTCGGAGGATTGGCGGAAAGTGACCGGCCCATCCATTCCCAGGTAGAATCCCAGCGCGAGCATTTCTTCCAGATAGCTCCGGCCGCCAGCATAAGCGTGCAATGTCCCTGTGCGCCCTGTGCCCGTTGCCACCCAACTGCGCAGAATTTGCAGCGTCTCAGCGTGCGCTTCGCGGTCATGCACAATGACCGGCAGTCCAAACTCGGCGGCCAACTCCAATTGCAGCTCGAACGCCCGGCGCTGTTCTGCTGGCGTGGCGCATTGCCAGCGCCGGTCGGTTTTTGAGGGCCAGTAGTAATCCAATCCGATCTCGCCGATGGCTACCACGCGCGGCTCTTGAGCCAGCTCGCGCAACTGCGCGAGCACGCCGGCATCCAACTGGTGCCCGTTGGTCGGATGTATGCCCACGGCGGCGTAGAGTTCGCACGGGTCGCCCGCGTGCTCTTGCGCCAAACTCACCGCCGCGCGACTATCGGCCGAAGTTGTGCCGGGAATGATAGCGGCAGAACAACGTATCTCCGCTGCGCGGGCTAGCACGTCCGGCAAATCCGTGGCGTAAGCATCAAACTGAAGATGTACATGTGTGTCAATAACCATAATTGCTCCTCTTCACTCTCTAAATTCCTAATCCCTAATCCCTTACATTGATATCTTGTCACCCCGCTCCCAGCTGGTAGAATACAGTGACTTGTGACTTACGACCTTTGACTTACGACTTGCCCATCCGTTTCTTATGAAATTCTTATCTTGGGCTATTATACTGGCTTGTGATTATCTGACATACTCAGAAGTTTACCCGTTTCTGAGTTTGAGTGTGGATTGTGGGCTGACAGGAGGAGTGGGAATTGATGTTACCTTGGTTCAACATGCAGGATCAAGATTTTGAAGAGATATTGGACCGGCTGCCAGAGGAGCTGCCAATTTTACCGTTGCGCAATACGGTGGCTTTTCCCTTTATCGTGATGCCGCTGGCGGTGGGCATACAGCGTTCGGTAGAATTGATTGAGGAAGTGGAGCGAGGCAACCGGTTGGTGGGTCTGGTGGCGATGGAAGATCCTTCCGTGGAGGTACCGGGCCCGGGTGAGGTTTATCAAGTCGGCACGCTAGCTATTATTCATCGGGTGATGAAGGGCGACCATGGAACCTTGACGGTCTTTATTCAGGGCTTGGAACGTATTCGTATCCAAGAGTGGACTCAAGAAAAACCTTATCTGATGGCCCGCACGGAGCTGGCCCCCGATATTACCGAAGAAAGTCTGGTGGAAGAGGCGTTGCGGCGTAACGTCTCCGATATCGCCGTGCAGTTGGCATACCTGATTCCCCAATTCCCCGATGAGGCCGCCAGTTTTATTGAGCAGCTTGAGGATTCGCGCTTGCTGGTCTATCTACTGGCCTCCAACCTGCGGGTGGGAGTAGAGGATGCGCAGAAAATTTTGGAGCTAGACCACCTTACGGATAAGTTACAATTTTTGGGAGAGGTCTTGGCGCACGAGCTGGAAGTACGGCAGATCGGGCAACAGATCCAGGAGCGGGCCAAAGAGGAGATTGACCAATCGCAGCGCGAGTACTATCTGCGCCAACAGATGGAAGCTATTCGTGAGGAGTTGGGCGAGGACGACGAGGGATTACGTGAAGCGGAGGAATACCGCGAGCAGATTGAAAAAGCTGGCATGACTGAGGAGGCGAAAGAGGAAGCGCTCCGGGAACTGAAGCGACTGGAGAAGATGCCCCCACAGGCCGCCGAGTATTGGGTGATCAAAACCTATCTCGATTGGTTGATCAGTATGCCCTGGCAAAAAGCTACTGAAGATCAGCCCGGTATTGAACATGCCCACGTAGTGTTAGATGAGGACCACTACGATTTGGACGATGTCAAGGAACGCATCTTGGAGTTCTTGGCCGTGCGGCAATTGCGTCTAGAGCGTGAAGAAGAATTGGAAGAGGATCAGAGCACGCTGTTGCAGGGACGTCCTATTGAAGGGCATGGAGCTATTTTGGCTTTCATTGGCCCCCCCGGCGTGGGGAAGACCTCGCTGGGTCAATCGGTGGCCCGCGCTCTGGGACGTAAATTTACGCGCATGAGTCTGGGCGGGATGCGGGACGAGGCCGAAATCCGAGGGCACCGGCGTACTTATATCGGCGCCATGCCCGGTCGCATTGTCCAGGCCATTAAGCGTGCCGAGGTCAAAAATCCCGTCTTTATGTTGGACGAAGTGGACAAGATCGGTTCCGGTTGGCGTGGCGATCCCTCCTCCGCGTTGTTGGAAGTTTTGGATCCGCAACAGAACCACGCTTTCCGCGATCATTACTTGGATGTGGACTTTGACTTGAGCGAGGTGCTCTTCATCTGCACGGCTAACACCACCACCACTATCCCTGCTCCCTTGCTGGACCGCATGGAGACCATTCGTCTGGATGGTTACACCGAATACGAGAAGCTCCACATCGCCCAGAAATACCTGGTGCCGCGACAGCTGAAGGTCAATGGCCTGAGACCGGCAGAGATTGAATTTCCCGAGGAAGGCTTGCGCAAAATTATTCGGGATTACACCCGCGAGGCAGGGGTGCGGCAACTGGAACGGCAGATCGGGAAATCTTGCCGCAAGGTTGCTATGCAGGTAGCGGCCGGTGATGTTGAGGATGTAGTCTTGGTGAATGCGGAGCAGGCTCATGAGTTCCTGGGTAAACCGCGTTATCGTTTTGAGGCCGCGTTGCGTACTGAGCGGCCGGGAGTAGCCACGGGGTTGGCTTGGACGCCGACCGGTGGCGAGGTGCTCTTTGTGGAATCGGCCATCATGCCGGGCAAAGAGAATCAACTTATCCTGACCGGTAAATTGGGAGAGGTGATGCGGGAGTCGGCGCGGATTGCGTTGAGCTACGTTGAGTCTCATGCTGAAGAGCTGGGCGTGGATGGCGAGTTGAGCAAGGGGAAAATCCATCTACACGTCCCCTCCGGCGCGGTGCCCAAGGATGGTCCTTCAGCCGGGATCACGCTGGTCACGGCGCTGGTCTCATTGCTTACTAAACGCCCGGTAAACTCCGATATAGCTATGACCGGCGAGGTGACGTTGCAAGGCCAAGTCTTGCCTATCGGTGGACTTAAACTCAAGGTGATGGCCGCGCATCGCTCTGGCATCAAAAAGATCTTGCTGCCTAAACTCAATGAGGTTGATAGCGATGATATTCCGGCTGAGATCCGCAAGGATATTGCATTGGTGCTGGTGGAAGATGTGAACGAGGTGCTGGCAGAGGCCCTGGGGGCTAGCAGCACAGCGTGAATGACCAGGTTCCAATTTATCAAACGCTCGCCCCGGACTACAGTCCGGGGCGAATGCTTACGCCGGATCACAATCCGGCGTTTTCTTATAGTGGCGGACTATAGTCCCCGTGGAGCATCAAAGAAGGGATTGTAATCCGCCAAAAGCCTGGCCGTGAACGACCAGGCTACGAGCTGGAAGCCTCCTCCGGAGGCTAAAACAGCCGCACGGGCGGCTGGCGTTTTCTCATATTGTTTGACTATTCGACTAACGACTACCTGACTACTCGACTACCTGACTACTCGACTTCCTGACTAACTCCAAACTTCGCGTTCCCCCTATTCCGAGGTATAATTCGCCACGATAATTGAGAGGAAGGAAACTATGTCCAGAACTTATGTTGCCTTAGATTTGGAGACCACCGGATTAGATCCCCGCCGTGATGCTATTATTGAGATTGGCGCTCTGCGTTTCCAGGGTGCTCAAGAGATCGATTCGTATTCAACCCTAATTAACCCCGGATGTCGTATTCCCAGTTTTATCACTGAGCTCACCGGAATCACCAACCGCGACGTGGCTAACGCTCCCCTGATTGATGAGGTCATTCCAGAGGTGCGGATGTTTGTGGGTGATTCCCTGGTGGTGGGACATAATGTAAGTTTCGATTTAGGCTTTTTGTACCATAGCCATGTCCTGCGCGGTAATGGGGGGATCGATACCTTTGAGCTGTCCAATATCCTGGTGCCACACGCCCGGCGTTACAGCCTGACCAACTTGGTGGCCGAGTTGGGCTTGGAGAAAGAAGAACACGCTCATCGCGCTCTGGATGATGCCCGAATGGCGCACTCACTTTATGTCGAACTCTTTGCCCGCGCTCAACAATTGCCCGCTGCGCTGCTTGAGGAACTTTTCCGTCTGGGAGAACACGTTAATTGGGGCGCCCGGTACTTTTTCAAGAATGCGTTACGCAGTAAAGAGCAGCATAGCTTCCAGGGTGGTTTAGGGGCGCAGTTGGCAGCGCAACTGGAGCAGCAAGTCGCCGGGCCATTGTTCCTCTTGCCCATTGAAGGTACACCCCTGGCGTCTGTTCCTAACCCGTTGGCTCTGGACGTGGCGCAAATCTCCGCTCAACTGGACGTAGATGGTCCGGTGGCGCGGCTCTTTGACGACTACGAGGTGCGGCCTCAACAGCGGGAGATGTTAGCAGCAGTCGCCCGCGCCTTCAACCGGAGCGAACATTTGATGGTGGAAGCTGGCACCGGCACCGGCAAATCGTTGGCTTACCTCATCCCCGCGTTGCAATGGGCCGTGCAGAATAATGATCGGGTGGTGATCTCTACCAACACCATCAATCTCCAAGAACAGCTGGCCGAGAACGATATTCCCTTGCTCCGCGCGGCTTTCCCCATTGATTTCCGGGCGACGGTGCTCAAGGGGCGCGCGCACTACCTCTGCCGCCGGCAGTTCAACTCCTTGTGCCAACATGGCCCTGCCGATAAGGATGAGATGCGCGTGTTGGCCCGCATCCTTATCTGGCTGCCGCACACGGTGGATGGTGATGGTGACGACCTCTTCCTCCCCACGGCCAAAGACCGCGCTATCTGGGCGCGACTCTCCGCCTCGAGGGAGAACTGCGCCGCATACGATTGTCCCTTTTACAGCGGAGATGGCTGTTTCTTCTACCGGGCGCGAGCGCGAGCGGAGCGGGCGCATTTACTGGTGGTCAATCATGCCCTCTTGCTGGCCGATGCGGCGGCGGAAAATCGCGTCTTGCCAGAATATGAACATCTGATCATTGATGAGGCGCATCACCTGGAACGCGCTACCACGGAATCATTGCACTTTGCGGTCAACTGGTTCTCGTTGCGGTACACCCTAGACGAATTGCTGCAGGGGCATGGCGACTATCCTAGTCTGATTGCGGAGTTACAACGGCTGGCTGTCAATTTGCCGCGCGCGGTGCGCCATCAACTCCAGGAGCGGCTATTGCATTTGGAGGATGCTGGCGAGAAGGCCAAACGGTATCTCCAAAACCTCTTTGATTCCCTGGCGCTCTTTTTGGACGAGCAGTCCGGCTCACGTAACTCCAAATACGATGTGCGCTTGCGGATCACCGAGTCCCTGCGCACGCAACCGGGCTGGGATACCATCGAAATCACCTGGGATGCCGCTGAACCGCCCTTCACCTTGTTGGTGGAGGAGCTGGGGCGGTTGGTCAGTGCGGTGAGTGACTTGAGCGATGTCGAGGCCCCCGAACTGGAGTCCCCGCGTTCCCGCCTGATTGCTGTGCTGCACCGGTTGCAGGAGACGCTGGCCGAGCTCCACAGCCTGATTGCCGAGCCGGGGAAGAATACCATCCACTGGTTGCAAGAGGCCCGCAATCATGGGCCGATTTCGCTCCATGCCGTGCCCTTGCGCGTCGGGCAGCTGGTGCGGGAGCAGCTCTTCGAGAAGAAGAAGAGCGTCATACTCACTTCCGCCACTTTGCGGATTGGGGGAACATTCGATTATCTGCGTGAGCGGTTAGAGGCGTGGGATGTTGTTGATCTCAGTGTCGGCTCCCCCTTTGATTATGGAGCAGCCGCGCTCTTCTATGCCATCAAGGGCAACCCTGCCCCCGGCCAATCCGGTTATCAGAAGGTCTTTGAAGATACGCTGTTGGAACTCTGCAAGGCCACCGAGGGGCGCACGCTGGCGCTCTTCACCTCTTATAGCCAGTTGCGGGCGACGGCGAAGGCGCTCACCAAACCGCTGGCCGGTGAGAAGATCAACGTCTACGCGCAAGGTAAGGGGAACTCGCGGGCGCAACTCCTGGAGAATTTCCGCACTGATGAACGGGCAGTGCTCTTGGGCACGCGCTCCTTCTGGGAGGGGGTGGATATTCCCGGCGACGCGCTCTCGTGCCTGGTTATCGCTAAGCTGCCCTTTGATGTTCCAAACGATCCGATTGTGCAAGCGCGCGCCGAGATCTGTGATAATCCCTTCTCTGAATACTCTGTTCCAGAGGCGATACTGCGTTTCTTGCAGGGTTTCGGGCGGCTCATCCGCACGCGGACCGATCGCGGTATCGTGGCCGTTTTAGATGCACGGTTGCTCACCAAGGGTTACGGGCGGCGGTTCCTTGATTCGTTGCCCGGTCCCACCGTGCGTACCGGCACGCGCCAGGAGCTACCAGAGATCGCGGCGCGTTGGTTGGCCGGTGAAGAGCTCGCCGCAGAAGAGGATCTTACGGCGGATGAACCGTGGCACATCCCGCCGCCGGAAGAGCCGCCGTGGTGGTAGCGTTTTTCATCTCTGAGAGCTAGCTGGCGGTCAAGAGCGGACGCAGATTTTCGCGGATAAAACCCCCAAGATCAGTTTTGATCGGCGTTCATCTGCGTCCCATCCGAAAAAAGTCTGGGCTATCTGTGGATGATCAAAGTGCGGGCGAAATCCCTAAAAGCCCAAATTGGGTAGTATCCCTCTTGAATGTTGGTGGCGTACATTGCTTAGAAGCTCACCGCAAAGACGCTAAGGGCGCAAAGAAAACAATGAAAACTTGGCGATCTTTGCGTCTTTGGGATGAGCTATCTTTTTTCAGGGGAGTCAAAATTTATCAATCGGCATTAGCTGAATAGTTGTGGAGGATTTGATGAGGATTGTGGTGGATGCTTTTGGTTCCGACAACTGCCCGGTCCCGGATGTGGCCGGCGCGGTAGAGGCGGCGCGCGAGTGGGGCGATGAGATCGTCTTGGTGGGGCCGGAGAAGCGCATCCGGCAGGAGCTGGCTAAATATGAGACGGCGGGCTTACCCATCTCCGTAGTCCACGCGCCGGATGTGCTCACGATGGAGCATCACGCCAGAGATGTGCGGCGCATGACGGAATCATCCGTCCGTGTGGGAATGCAGCTGGTGAAAGAGGGTGCAGCCGATGCGTTTGTCTCGGCGGGTAATACCATCGCGGTGCTTTCCTCCGCTATCTTCGATCTGCGGCGTATTCGAGGCATTCGCCGCCCGGCTCTGGCAGTGTTCTATCCCATCGCTGTGGGGCCTGTGTTGTTGTTGGATGTCGGCGCGACCGCTGATCCCCGGCCTGAATATGTGGTGCAATTTGCTCAGATGGGTGCGGTTTACGTGGAAAAAGTTATGGGCATCACCAATCCGCGCGTGGGTCTCTTGGCTAACGGCGAGGAGGATGAGAAGGGGACGCTGATTTTACGTGATATCCACCGGTTGCTGGCCGAGGAAGAGGGTCTCAACTTTGTAGGCAACGTGGAGCCAAAAGAGATCAGCCGTGGCGCCGCCGATCTCGTCGTCACCGATGGTTTCACCGGCAACATCATGTTGAAGACGACTGAGACCGTCGCCTCTTTCATTCCGCGCTTCCTCAAAGAGAAATTGGGAGAAGGGCCGTTGGCGAAGGCGGCGCTGGTTCTCTTGCTCCCGGCTCTGGTGGTTGCGTTGCCGGGATTGCTGCTCCTCGCCCCGAATTTACGGCGGATCGCCAAACGGCTGGACTACGCTGAGTACGGCGGCGCGTTGCTCTTTGGGGTGAACGGCATCGTTATCGTGGGACATGGGCGCTCTAATGCCAAAGCGATCAAGAACGCCATCCGGCAAGCCCGGGAAGCTGTCGCGGGCGAGGTGTTGGAAACCATCAAGGCCGGGTTGGCGAAGTAACGGGACTACCTTACTACCGACTTAATGTCATTAAGTTTAGTTATTGCCCAGACCTCGGAGGTCTTATCTTAATGACATTGACTACCGACTATTCACTATCATTAAGTTACCACTCAGACCTCCGAGGTCTTATCTGACCCTGACACCAGAAATTCACCGCAAATACGCCGTGGTTTGCAATTATGCGGCGTTACCAGAGACCTCTGAGGTCTTATCTTAATGACATCGACCGACTATTGACTATTCAACTACTTGACTATCTGACTAATATCTGGAGGCAGCATGAAAATTGTAGCAAATGAAGCTTACATTGAAAAACGGGCAAAAATGGGAGAAGTTTTGCCCTTGCTCTCATTGGGCTTGTTGCTTGGCTCACTGGTGCTTACCTATCTCCGGCCGGAATGGACGGGGGTGACCATGATCATGGTGCTGTTGGGTTTTTGCGCTTCCGTTGTCGGTAGCTACTACGTTAATCGTTTTACCGGTAATATGCCCATGTTCGAAGAACTTCCTAAGATATTGAAGGGGCTATCGGATGAGTACACTCTGCTTATGTACAAGCTGCCGGTACCTTTTGTATTGGTAGGGCCGGGCGGTCTGACTGCTATCGCGGTAAAAAGTCAGAGCGGCGAGATTGGTTTTCACGAGGGTAAATGGGAGCATGATCAACGTATGAGGCTCTTACGTCAATTTGGGGGCGAGGAGAGTCTGGGGAAGCCAGACGAACAAGCTGCCGAGCAGGCGCAAAAGCTGACTGGGTATCTGACCAAGCGGTTACCCGCCGATGTCGAAGTCCCGGTGCGGGGAATTGCTCTCTTCATCAGCCCGGAGGCACGGTTGGATACCGGCCAGGCCCCACTACCGGTGCTCTGGTCTGGGGAGCTCAAGGGTTGGCTGCGTGGCAAGGGCCGGCGTCCCACGTTGCCGGCAGAAACACGTCGCGCGCTGGCAAAAGCATTGGAGTTGGCTGCCGAGAATTAAAAGAGGGGGCAGTTGAACAAGAAGGCTCGCCAGAGTAACCATCCTGGCGAGCCTTTTTGATTGGTGGTGATGTAACCGCTCTTACTTCAAACTAGCGAGTCGCTTCTCCCATTTGGCGTAAAGGCGTTCGTAGACTTTCTCACTGAGCTCGCCGGAGATCAGGCGATTATCTAAGCTGTCTAACATCTGTTGGATCTCGCCGGCTGTTTGAGGAGAGGCGGGGGCCTGAGTTGTGGCTGGTTGTGTCGGGGCTGGTTGCTGTTGGCCCTGCTGCATGGAGCTGGTGAACATCTGCGCCATGCCGGCTCCCATTCCCATGCCGGCGCCTAATCCGACGCCGGCTCCGGCCAGGCCGCCGCTCTCATTCTGAGCCGCGTCACGCATCGCCTGCGCGCCCTGATATTGCATGTAGGCGTTCATATCGCCAATGGCGCCCATTGCGGAGCGCGCATCAATGGCTTTCGCGGACTCCTCGGTAGGTGAGAGCGATTCAATGTAGAATGAGTTGAGCGTCACTCCGCGTGCCGCGAACTCCTCCGCCGCTTTGGCGCGCACCCCGGCGGATAGCTCCTCTGCAAAGGCGGCCATCTGGATGACCGACTTGCCCATCTCGCCGATCAAGTCCATCAACTTGGTCATGATGATGCTGCGGAAGAAGCCCTCAATATCGCGTGTGCGGTATAGCCCCTGCGTCCCGACTATCTTATTGACGAAGAGCTGTGGCTCTGTTATCTGGATGGCATAAGTGCCGTAACCTGTCACCCGCGCCATGCCTAAAATCGGATCCTGGATGGTGATGGGACTTTTGGTGCCCCACTTCATATCGGTGAGCTCCCGCTGGGTGACGAAATAAACCTCGGCTTTGAAAGGCGTCCGCCCGGAAAAGGCCTTGCCGATCAGATCGGTCAGTAGGGGGACGTTAGCCGTCGTCAAAGTGTGCCGCCCGGCCCCGAAAGTGTCTAGGGCTTTGCCGTCACGATAGAAGATGGCGGCTTGCCCGTCGCGTACAATGAGTTGCGAACCGAGCCGAAAATCCCCCGACCCGCGCTCCGGGATGCGATGTACAATTTCCTGACGTCCCTCATCAACATACTCTACTATATCGAAGATACGTGCCACGATGGACCTCCTCTTTCATAAATGGTTAATAATCTGTGTATTTCGCCACGAAGGCGCAAAGAACGCAAAGATTTTAAAACTGGACGTTACTGAAGTAGCTATCACTCAGTGAAAGTGCATGGGCATAGTGCCCCACCTTGTCTCCCCTTCAGATTTTTTTTCAGCAGAGTCGGATTTAATTTTTTCTTAGTGCCTTTGCGTCTTTGTGGAGAGCTATCTCTTTTCAGAGAAACCAAGGTTAGACGTTTTCGGTCCCGTTGATAACTTCCTGCCGTTCATCAAAGGTGGCGTTAGCTTCCCGCGTCAGGTCGCGCAGCAAGAAGATCAGCGATTGAGCTTCCTCGCCCGCCAGCCCTTCACGCGCGCGTCCCAACGCACCTTCAAAACGATCAACATAGTCCAGCAGGGTGGCGTCGAATTGGTAGACGCGATCTAAATCCTCTTCCTTGACCCGTACTGCACTAAAAAGCCCGCCGTATCCATAGCTGGCGGTGCGAATGCGATCAATGAACATCTGCAACTGGGTCGCGGCGCTCTCGGCGTCGTCTAGTAACTCGAACTTACCCGCCGAGATGAGGTCTTGTTGCAATGCGTTGATCTGCCTCTTGACCGTGCGTAGTTTGGCGGCCAGAGTTTCGCGCAGTAGTTTGTCGGCCTCACGGCGCAGCTCCTTTTGCTTGTAGCCTTTATAACCGGGCAGTTTCTCGGCAATTCCGCGTTCCAATCCAGACATATTACCTTTGATCTGTTCTAGCAAGCTCATTATATCCCTCCTAGGATTTTAACAGCTCTCTCGTCACCGAGTTGGACAATAAGTACATTGTAGCACAAAATAGTAGGAGGGGAAAACTTACTCCAGGAGGCAGGTAGTCAGGTAGTCGGGCAGTCAGGTAGTCAGGTAGTCGGGCAGTCAGGTAGTCAGGTAGTCGGGTAGTCGGGCAGTCAGGTAGTCAGGTAGTCAGGTGGTCGGGTAGTCGGGTAGTCAGGTGGTCGGGTAGTCGGGCAGTCAGGTAGTCGGGCAGTCGGGCAGTCGCCTCTCGCACTTTCGCTCACTCGCTCTTCCGCTGTTTTTTCAGTGAGCTCTGCTATAATCTTTTGAGGTTGCCATTTAGTTTAGAGGAGGGAACATGCGTATTTTGATCACTGGCGGGGCCGGATTTATCGGCTCCCATCTTTGCGACCGTTATTTGGCCGCTGGGCACGAGGTTATCGCGATGGATAACCTGAGCACTGGTTCCGAGGCGAATATCGCGCATCTGGCCGGTAACGAGAATTTTCACTTTATCAAGCACGATGTAACTCACTACGTCTACGTGGACGGGCCGGTGGACCTGGTGTTGCATCTGGCTTCGTTGCCCAGCCCGGTGGATTACCTCAACTATCCCATCCAGACGCTCAAAGTCGGGGCGTTGGGCACGCATAATGCGCTGGGGTTGGCGATGGCGAAAGGGGCTAAATTCTTCTTGGCTTCCACTTCCGAGGTGTATGGCGACCCGTTGGAGCACCCGCAGCGGGAGAGCTATTGGGGGAATGTGAACCCTATCGGGCCGCGTGGGGTTTATGATGAGAGCAAACGCTTCGCCGAGGCGTTGGTAATGGCTTATCACCGGTATCATGGTGTGGATACGCGCATTGTGCGGATTTTCAACACTTATGGGCCTCGGATGCGCGCTGATGATGGGCGCGTGGTGCCCAATTTTATCAATCAGGCGTTGCGCGGTGAACCGTTGACGGTTTATGAGGCTGGGCAGCAGACGCGCTCTTTTTGTTATGTTGATGATCTGGTGGAGGGGTTTGTCCGTTTGCTCGCCTCTGATTATAATGAGCCGGTGAACTTGGGTAATCCCCGGGAGATGACTATCTTGGAATTCGCGCACAAAGTGAAGGAGATCACGGGTAGCGACTCCGAGATTATTTTTGTGCAGCCTAAGGATGAACGTACCAAGGACGATCCGCAGGTGCGTTGCCCTGATATTACGCGCGCGCGTGAGCTCTTGGGGTGGAGCGCGCAGGTCACGCTGGAAGAAGGGCTGCGGCGCACGGCGGCTTATTTCAGTCGCCAGGCGGGGTTGGCTTAATGCCACGGGTACCTTCGGTCTTGATCTATCTGCGACGGGGCGACGAGCTCTTGTTAATGCACCGCCACAAAGAACCGAATTTGGGGCTATGGGTCGCGCCCGGCGGCAAGGTAGAATTGGACGAATCGCCCCACGAGACGGCCCGGCGCGAGA
>JAIOSN010000031.1 GCA_021107605.1 Anaerolineae bacterium
ATGGCGAAGACTACGGAATGAAAGGCGGTGGCGATCATCAAATCCAGCCCGTCGTAGAGCGTGGGGGTAAAAGCGGCGGCACACTGTTTATCGAGGCTTTGCAGTATTTGTAGCTCCTCCCAGCTGCCGAACGATGAAAAGGGAATCCCGCGTAACTGCACGGGTAATGCTTGTAAAACTTCTACCCACTGTTTGGTATCTAGTCCCGGTGATTTCCGCAGATTGATGCCACATATTGGTAGTTGCTGCGCAGGCGGTCGTGAGCGGGCCGGTAAGGTTAAAGGATAAGCAAAGGTAAGGTCTGGGGACACTAACACTTTGGGATGGTCTAGGGCTTGTTGACTGGCTCGGTCGCGGACATAGAAAAACTGGGCCTGTTCCACCAAAGTTCTTACCGCTGCGTGGTGTTGAGGTCGTACCGTATCAACTCCCAAACCGACAATCCCAATGGGCGTCTGGAGTTGTTCCCCCCACACTTCAAAGGTGTCAAAAGGACGCGGCGGGGCTTGCTGGAACAATCCCCCCCCACCCAGGATGAGAAAATCCAGCCGGTTCAAGCGATAGAGTTCGTCTGGCGTGATATCGAAGGCCGTATCTATGGGGACAAGCTGATGGGGAGGAGCCAGTGCTTGGCGCAAGCTTGCTAAGATTGCAGAATCCCCTTGATTATCTTGATGCCACCATCCAATTACACCGATATTCATCTTGATTGCCTTTATCAACCAGCTGGTTTGTCAGCTACGTATTTTTTCCACTCAACTAACGGCACGTAGATGCCGCGAGCGGCCCCACTCCCCACCGCGTACACAGTGAAGGGCGCGGATTGTCCAGAAGCCATCACCACACTATCACTTGGATCAGTGATTCTGACGATTACCCGATACACTCCAGAGGTAAGTTGCAGCGGTTGATATCGGACGGCTATTATGCCCTTCCCGCAGAGCTCGCAGAGGCCTAACTCGTCAGCGGCAGCTTGGCTGGAATCCGCAGTGTTGCAAAGGGTGCCATCTTCTTCACGGATTATGCGTGCATCTACTCGTCCAATCGGCTGTGCCGAAGCTGTCTGATAGTGGATCTTGACCGTATTTGGTAGAGAGCTAGCTAACCCGACTCGCTCAGTTTTGACGCTAGCGGGAACCACCTCGATTTTGGTCAAGATCAACCCCCCTTGCGAATCCAGCAGAGAGGGAGTAGCTCCACTGCCACCCTGTTCAGTCGACGGGGACGGTGGCTCCAATAATAATTCCTCATATTTTGAAATGACGGCATCCACTCTACCGCGAGTAACAACTTCACCTTTTACTAGCAGTAAGGCGGTATCACACATATTGCGCAACAAGTGCATATTATGGGAGACGAAGACCAACGTTGTGCCAGCACGTCGTAATTCACGCATGCGCTGGACGCACCGGTGTCGAAAGCCAGCGTCTCCCACGGCTAACACCTCATCGACCAAGAGGATTTCTGGTTCCACGTGAGCTGCTACCGCGAAGGCCAGCCGCACATACATCCCGGAAGAATAACGTTTAACCGGCGTATCAATAAACCTCTCTAATTCAGAGAAGGCGATAATAGCATCCAATTTATGCTTGATCTCTTGTTGCTTCAGTCCTAAGATAGCGCCATTAAGATAGATATTTTCGCGCCCGGTCAATTCTGGATGGAACCCGGCTCCCAGTTCAATCAATGAGGAGAAGCGTCCATTGAGGATGACGCGCCCAGAGGTCGGACGAGTGATATTGGATAGTATCCGCAGCGTGGTTGTCTTTCCCGCTCCATTGGGGCCGATCAGACCCAACGCTCCGCCCGGCTCAACCTTGAAACTAACTTTATTCAAAGCCCAAAGGATACGTGAAGAATCGGTCTCTTCCTGCTTTCGCGATAACCAAGTGGACAAGGCTCCCCGCAGAGTGCCTAGAGTACCAATGCGATAACGTTTTGAGATATTATCAAAGATGATGGTACCAGTTTCAGTATTCATATTAAATCCGCGAAGGTGGGTTCGGCCCATTTGAAAAATATATAGCTGCCCAGCAGTAAAACCAACGATACGCCAGCACTCACCATACCGCCGGCCAGCGGGGTGGCTGACCGGGGAGTAATACACGTCGATAACCGTCCATAAGACTCCCCATCGGGTTCAAAAAATAATAGAAATGGAACCTGGGGGGGACCAGGTCTACCGGATATGTGATTGGAGTGGCGTACATCCAAACTTGGGTCAGCAGCGGTACCACAAACCGCATATCGCGGAAAAAGATAATTACCACGGCTCCGGTCAAAGTGACGGCGATGGTTAGGGTAATCTGGATTAACAAAAGTGGAATGATCCAGAGCGCATATTGAGTGGGCCAGAGACGATACCAAATCAACATCCCGCCAAGAACTAACGAAGCTGCCACGAGATCCAAAAAAGCAGCCCCCACGCTGGCTAAGGGCAGCACCTCACGCGGGAAATAGATTTTAGTGACGAGATTCATATTATTGATCAAACTAGGAATCCCAAACCCGAGTGACGTAGCAAAGAACGTCCACGGAGCCAAAGCCACATAAACAAAAATAGGATATGGAATATCGGCAGTATCAACGGCTAAAAATTTTGAGAAGACAATACTGAAGATCGCTGTGAAGGCCAATGGCTGCAAAATAGCCCACGCTACTCCTAACAGTGATTGTTTATAGCGTACTCGTATCTCACGCAGAGTCCATAGCCAGAGTAAATCGCTATATTGATACAATTCGACTAGCTGTCTCATAGAATTCCTTTCATTGTTTTCTTAACGTGAAGACCCAGATTGCAGTCACCACGCTGGCGAGCAATAGTGAGGTTGTCCCTACGCCAATGAGAAACCCCCTGTTGATAGTGTTCGGCGGCGGCGGAGCGATATCGGCGAACACCTCTCTTGTTGGTGAACTGGGTTCCATCCCCGGCGTGGGGAGCGAGAGAGTTTCAGAAATTATTTCTTCAGTCCCGGTCAGAGGAGGAGAGAGGGACACAAGCGGGGCTACCGAAAGAACTGTACCTCGCAGATACCAAATCTCAGCTCCTCCCAGATGGGTATAAACCACGTGCAACTCATTGCCTAATCTGACGGCGGCGGCTGTATAGTGCGCGCTGGAAGCGGCGGGACTGAAGTCATCCAGCGGTTTGACTGGCAACAGATTATCGCCTAGCCAACGAGTGTAGTAGATTCCCACCTTTTGCTCCGCACGAGTACGCATGTTCACCAGCAAATGCCTTTGACCGGTCGCGTCCACCAACGGAACAATGTACCCATTGATGCCCTCCATGGTGGTTAGGATATCTTGAGCCGCGCCCCATGTTTCTCCTCCATCGGTGGAGACGCGATGGGCGCGTCCAACATTTGAGCCATTGACGTAGATGAGATGGATTTCGGAGTCCCCCATGGCGGTTATGTAGGGCCAACCCACAAATGTATCTGTTGGATCCCGGTACTCAAATTGCCCAGGTGCTTCCCACGTCTCCCCGCCATCTACGCTGCGAGTGTAGTAGATGGCTTGTCCATACCCTTGTTCCTGATTAGTCTGCCATACCACGTGCAGACGATCAGCCCCATCAGTGATGAGTTGGACTTTGGAAAGGCTATTTTCAAGATGGTCAAAAGAACGTGATAATTTAGTCTCCATCTTCCAGCTCTGCCCCTCATCTTGAGAGCAAATATGATAAATCCCGGCCGCAGCGCCTCGCGTAGCGTAGACAATATGCAAATTACCGTCCCCCGCAGCTACAATATCAGATTCCTGAGCAGAACGGGCGCTATTATTGGCTACAATGAGAGGGGTGCTCCAAGCATGAGCAGATACAGCCTGCTGCGATAAAGCATTACTGTAATAGAAATTGGATTGTCCGGTCCATACCAGATGCAGCCGGTTAGCAGCATCCAGAGCTACGGCCACGCCGGCCGCAATCGCCTCTGCAGGGACAAATAAAATGTCCAGGGGTGAAGTCCAAGACACCCCATCCCAGCGCGTATAATAAATACTGTTGCCGGTGCTCAATGCACTCCCGTCTCGTGATCGGACTGGCCCCCCACCTACTTCTTCGCTCCAGAAAACATGCACATACCCATAATCATCCGTTATAATTGCTGGATGCCCAGAACTGGCAGGCGTGTTGGATATGTTGAGCGGCGCAGTCCAGATAATAGGGCCGGCTTGCGCCTCTACCGGGGCAACTCCCGGCCCACAGCATACAGAGAGATTGAGGAGTAGCAAAGCAAGCTGAACCCAACTAGGTTTCCAGGTCATTTTTTAACCAAAGAGATAACGGAAATATGGCCGGAGCGCTTCTTGATTCCGAATAAATTTCATGAATAGTAGCGGTACACCCAATCCGACTATGAACATCAGCGGAAAGAAAAGTAGGACTTGATGAGCTAGCATTCCTGGTATAATCTGCCGGACAACACGAGCGAAAAGTTCCATCACCGTGATATGCAACAAGTAAATACCATATGATTGCCGTCCCCATTGCTGTACATTGCGCGAGAACCAGGTCTCTGTGAGAGGAGCAAACCCGAGGAAGTAACAGATAAAAGCCAATGAGTATAGAGCCGGCGCCAACGTGGTGGGATTAAAACGATAGTCTTTTCCGGTTGTCCGGTAGATAACTTCCGGTTCGATGACAGTTAACACTGCCAATACCAGCAACGCTATGAAGAGCCATCTTTTATGCTCTTCAATCCAAAGCTTGAATTCGCTGCTATGCAGGCCCACCACTATCCCCCACGGGAAATAAAAGGTTGACCAAATTAAACTCCAGGGCCACAAGGCTGTAAGCCAAGTTATGCCAGGAATATCCACGTTGAGTAATCCTAGATAGTGTATGGACATTGCCCCGATATGCAGGCAAGCAGAGCCAATTAGTAATATCGCTGGTTTACGTTTGGCCAGCGGAATCAGAAAAGGTGTCAAGAGATAAAATTGACAAAGCACCGGCACATAAAAGTAAGGCCCCACGGCTTGTCCTAATAAGATTTGTTTGATATAGCCGGCGGGTGAAGAAAAGACACCTTCAAACGCTTGCCCAATGAAGATGATCAGAGACCAGATAAAATATGGAATGAGTAAATTTTTTAGGCGCTTGCCTACCATCTTCCAGGTAAATGTGGCATGAGAGCCACGCGCGGCGTAAGCCACGAAGAAACCCGAGATAAAAAGAAAGGCGGGGACGGCGTAGACTACTAATTGGCGGAGAACTAGAAGAACGTAATATGAGGGCGTGCCAATCTGATCGAAATTGGGGACACTCACCGGTTGGTAACGATCAGCCCACAGGAACATAGCGATCTGCCCCCAACCAGCGGCATGGCCAACTATTACGCTCAGGATAGCTACTCCCATTAGCAAGAATAGACGTTTAGTCATCAGCTTCTCCTCGTTTGACTATTCGCTGAATGATTCGTCGCGATACCGCTCAATGGCCTCAATGCTGAACTCTACAAAGATTGGCCCGATCTCCTTATTGGCCAGACGATTAGGATGTGAGTCTTTGCCCTCTCGATAATTTTGGCGCAACATATTGAAATCAAGTGCTGTGGGATCGTCTTCAGCTAAGTATCCAAAAAGATCAAAGGTAACTATGTTGGGATGCCCGTCTAAATACTCGGTTGATTTCAACCACTCGGCAAATGTCCTGACTCTGGTTGCTGCTGCCACATCCGTCCCGGCTGGATTTAGCGGAGGCGGCGTCACGATAATAAACAGTTTATCGCGGTGCTCATCCATCACGTTACGTAATTCCAAGTAGTCGCTCTGATAATGCTTAAGCTGTTCATTGCTGGTGATATTGCTAACAGGGAAACAGGATTTGAAAGCTATCACCTCGTGCTGCATCAATCCGCTGAAGGCATTTAGCGGTAACGTGTGTAATTTTTGAGCAAAGATTTGAGCGAATCCTGAAGGGTTAGTATTATCGTTGGGGATATTATAGCTATACCCGCGTTGTTGTCCATCTGGGCCACGTAATTCATGCCAGTTGTAGCCATGATCCCAAAAATCGTAGCCCTCGGTTGTGAATGCTGTCCGGACCTCTCCAGCCTCAATCAAATTATGTCCGACTGAATGATGGAGAAAAACAATGTTAGTGTAGTCCCCGTGGTTATCTTGCGAAACCGCTGGGTGATCAAGTACGGCTTGGATCACGTCCAAAATGCGCCACAAACCCAATCCGCGGCCCCTTAACAGGAGCAAACCTAAGCCTGTCAGCAGCACACTCCCAATGATGAACCGAAGTTGCCGTCTGGAGATTTTATAATTCATCTGCATCTCAAAGTTTTTTCTCTCTGGTCACGTTGATAGGGGTAGCTCTTTGGTATGCGGTTGTCTGTTGTTTGCGACGAATATCTGCAATGACACGGGTAACTTGCTCTACTGAGAGCTTCAACGTCTGAGCTATTACATGGTCAGAAATACCTTGCTCGTACCCTTGCCAAATTGTATCTAAAATATCGAAAGGTACTCGAAAGAAAAACTCTTCTTGAGTGCTCGCGGCACTGTAAGTATCCGTAGTTGGAACTCGCTCCCGGATTTCCTCCGGCACCCCCAGATACTCCGCTAGTTGAAAAACTTGCGTCTTGAATAGATGGACAATAGGACTGACATCCACGCCGCCATCCCCGTGTTTCACGAAAAAACCCAAATCATGCTCGTTCTTATTGGCGGTGCCCACAACTGCGTAGTTACGCAGCTCCGCATGATAGTAAAGCATAGTCATACGGGTACGTTGTTTAAAATTAGAAGCGGCGACAATTTGATAGTATTCTGAGGAAGATAACCGTTCTTCAAATCTTTCACCAGCTGGATTGAGTACCACAACTTTGAAAAAATTAAGGGTATTTTCTTCCAATAAGTTGCCCGGCAAAACGATTTTGGCTTTCCACTTAGAATTATATTGGGGGAAGACTCGTTGGATGGCTACGTCTCGTCGCCGGTAACAACCTAACCTTTCTAGGGCCGCGGTGATATCTTCTGTCACAGTATCAATTCCATAATACGTGGCTACCTGATGCGCCAGTGTTGTGCTATCAGGACTGGATTCTTTCTCCGGTAGCAATATCCCTACTACTCGCTGCGGCCCAAAAACACGCGCGCAAAGAGCCAAGACAACGGAGGAATCAAGTCCGCCACTGATACCGACGATGGCTCCCTGGCGACGCAATTTATGATATACGCTCTCTTCAAGTAACTCTGTGATCTGGCTGGTTTCTTTAGCAGCGTCAAATTGACCGAGCCAAGATACCTGCTTTCTACTATCTTTCATAATGTTCCCTATGTCCCCTTTGGCAAATGTTATCTATAGTAGCTGCCCTTTATTCTGAGCTAGTATGACCCGGATGTTTCCTTGTTGGTCGCGGACAGTTTCTAGTTGGGTGAAGTGATTATTTCTGGATACCTTGCGGGCGATAAATTCCCCTTGCCCCAAGCCCACTTCGAAACATAACCAGGAACCGGGTTTCAAAAATCGCGGAGACTCACTCAACAAACGCAGCAAGATTGAAAGACCAAAGGGGCCTCCATCGAAGGCCAACGTTGGCTCGTAGTCACCAATCTCGGCGGGCAATTCCTTGATTTTGGCAGAAGGAATATACGGCGGATTACAGGTTATGAGATCAACTCGGCCCCAGAATTCCTCGGTATCAAATGGGACAAATAAATTCCCCACCCGGAACTTAACTTGACTTGTCAACTTCAGATATTCGGCGTTTTGTTGCGCCAGGTGAATCGCTTCTGCAGCGAGGTCTGCACCGAAAATCTTGCACCGTGGGCCCAGATTAGCTAGAGCTAGCCCGATATTGCCACTGCCGGTACAAAGATCGATGATGTTAAGTACACCGCACTCTGTTGCTAAACTGTATGCCTTCTCCAAAGCCGCCATCCCTAACAGTTCGGTCTCTTTGCGTGGAATCAAGGCGGCTGGAGTAGACAACATCTCAATTCCCATAAAAGATTGCCGCCCGGTTATATGCGCCAATGGCGTCCCCTTTAACCGTTCAGCGATCAGTGCGTACAGGTGCGTCAACTCTTTCTCTCCCAAGTGGGGAAGTTCTTGTAATTCCAGAGATTGTGCAACAGCCTTAGGTTGGCCGGTCACATAAAACCAGAGAGCATACAGAGTTGCTTCTGGCGTCTCCAATGGTTTATCGGCTAGTCCAGACCAGCTAGTCGATAGGCGGGCCGCTAATTGTCGGAATAACGCTAGCTGGTTCATCAATATCTCCAATTCACGGCGGCGGAAGGCGGTCAACTAATTTGGTCAACGGTTTAGATAGAGCGGGACTCGCGGGTTGAAAGTTATCCACGAACAAATGGTGGAGCAACTGTGCTGACAGGATTCCCACCAGCGCCATCTCATCCATCTCTCCTAACCGCGCGCGCAATTGAGATTTACGCCTTAAACGTTCTACTGCCGCAGGGTCGAACAAGCCTGCAACGCGCAAGGCCTCAGGTGACAATAGTTCTGCCACATAATCGGGTGTGACCTGATCAAAGAAACTCCTCTGGATAGGAGCGCGATAGGGATGTTTAGTGCGCTGCCAAATCTCGGCAGGCACTAAGCGGCGCCCTAATTGCTTGAGCAGCCATTTTTCTTTGAGACCACGTAATTTCATCCTGGAGGGCAGCCGATTGCAGAATTCCACCACGCGATGATCGAGGAAGGGGAAACGCCCTTCTACCGAGTGCGCCATGGCCATCCGGTCGCCTTGAGACGAGAGCAAATACTGCGGTAAGAAAATCTTCATCTCCAGATACTCTGCTTGCGCTAGAGGCGACCAGCCGGCAAATGGGACTGGCAAAGGGAATGGAGTATGTTGCTCAGAGATAGTTATTTGTTCCCCGTCTACCAGAAAACGTTGAAGCCGTGAGGTGTTAGTCCACCGCAATATGTGAGAATAGCTGGTTGCATCTGTTGCCATCAGACCTTGCTTGAAGAATGCTTGCAGATAAGGCGACATCTGGTCCCGCAAACCGGGGATGTAAGGGTAAAGCCGGCGTAACAAGAGTGGGCGCAGTGCTGAATCTGGCTCGCGCGCCCAGAAGCGCCGTACCTTCATCTCTTTGAAGATATTATAACCGGCCAGGATTTCATCCGCGCCCTCACCGGTCAACACGACTTTCAGGTCATGTTGGTGTACCAAATTTGAGAGTAGAAACATAGGAGCCGGAGAAGCCCGCAACACGGGGATTTCCGTATGCCAGATGACCTGGGGAAAAACCCGAGCAATATCTTTATAGTTGCAGTAAACTATCCGATGATCCGTCTTCAGAAATGCGGCCATCTGGTGCTGGTATTTGCTTTCGTCAAACTCAGCGTCCTCGAAAGCGATGGAGAAGGTATCCAACTGGTTGTGGGTGTAATTGCGGATGATGGCTGTGGTAATAGCTGAATCTAAGCCCCCACTCAGATAAGCACCCACTGGAACGTCGGCTCGCAGGCGGATACGAGTGGCGTCAATCAATAGCTCTTCAAATTCTGCCAGGTATTCTTTTTCTGGACGTGATACGTGCGGCTCAGTGTAGTCCAACGACCAATAGGGAGTAATGGTATAGTCGCCCTGCCGAGCTAGTAGATAGTGCGCCGGCGGAAGCTCTCGGATATCGTTGAAGATGGTCCGCGGCGAAAGCGTGCTCCAGTAGGTGAAAATCTGTGCCAGAGACAACCTGTCAATGGAAGCTTTGATTGCTGGATGTGCTAACAGCGCTTTGATTTCCGAACCGAAGATCAATTTACCCTTATTGACAGTGTAGAATAGCGGACGAATACCCAGGCGATCACGGGCCAGGAAGAGAGTTTGTCTGCGTGTATCCCAGATAGCCAGAGCAAATTGACCGTTCAAATCTTCCAGGCAAGCGACACCGCGCTCCTCATATAGATGAAGTATGACCTCGGTATCTGTGTGCGTCGAAAAGCGATGCCCCCGCGCCTCTAACTGGGGTCGCAATTCCACATAATTGTAGATTTCGCCATTGAAGACGATCCAGAGCGAACCATCTTCATTGCTAATCGGTTGTTGCCCGCTGCTTAAGTCAATAATGCTCAAGCGGGCACTGCCCAGACCAACCTTCTCATCTCGATAGAGACCAAACTCATCCGGGCCACGATGCCGGAGCATCGCTAGCATTTGGAGCAGCACCTCTTTCTCCACTGGTGGTTGCTCTCTCAGATTTAAGACACCGGTTATACCACACATTAAGAGCCGCCCTTACGCTAAACCCGTCTTTTTGATCTTGCCTGAAGAAGTCTGCGGCAAGGCATCCCGAAAAACCACATATTTGGGAATCATGAAATCCTCCAGATGCGCACGGCAATAAGCCAATATCCGCGCGGTGCTCAGGCCTGTACCTTCAACTACTAGAAAGGCCTTGATAGCTTCCCCTAAAATTGGATCCGGCACTCCGATAACCGCGACTGCCTGTACCCCCGGCAACCCGTAGAGCACGTTTTCCACTTCTTTGGGAGCTATTTTTTCACCCCGGCTCTTGATCATATCATCCTTGCGCGAGACGAAATAGAAGAAACCTTCTTCGTCCATGCGGAAGAGATCATCCGTGTAACAGACCCGCTCCCCGGGAATTGGGGCAGGGCGGTAACGCTTCTTCGTCGCGGCTGGATTCCCCCAGTAGCCGCGCATCACATGCCGCCCGCGCACGACTAACTCCCCCACTTCTCCTGGCCCTAGCCGGCGCCCGGCGTCATCTTCAATCCATACTTCTGTGTCTGGCATGGCGATACCTACGGAGCCAGGACGTGTATCCAGTTGCTCTGGCGGGAGGCAGAGGGTCCGTTTGGTCTCGGTCAACCCGTACATGGAGTAAAGGGTAGCTCCGGGGAACTCTTCTCGCAGTTGTTGGATGTGACTAGGGGGCAACGCTGCGGCTGTATTGGTCAGGTAACGGAGATTGGAGAGATCGTATTGACTGAGATCCATTTTCACCAGGAGGGTAAACAAGGTAGGCACACCCGGAAAACCTGTGACCTTTTCCGTTACCATTTGTTTTAGAATGGCGGCTGGATAGTTGAACCCTTTTTCCAAGACCAATGTCCCTCCAAAACGAAAGACCATCAGGAGCTGATAGAGTCCATAATCAAATGAGAGCGGCAGCACGTTGATGATAATATCAGCTGCCACGTTCTCCAAATAGGAAATCACAGAATCAGCAACGAAGACTACATTGCTATGATCCTCCATAACGCCTTTAGGTTCACCGGTGCTGCCAGAAGTGTAAACCAGGCAAGCTAAGTCAAGATCGATATTGACTTTGACCGGTCGCTCGTCAGGGTAATTCTCCTGGATGTTTTTCCAGGAATGGAATGGAGCGACGAGCTTGTTGACGGTGTTCGCAGTAAACACCAACGCTTTTAACGACGCCACTTCCGGTAATAGCTGTTCCGCCAGCACGACTCTGCGTCCGGAGGTGATCAGGGCGCTCGCCTGGCAGTTGTTCAAAATATAGACCAACTTCTGATATTTAGTTGAGTAGTTGACGACAACGAAAACCCCGCCTGCCTTCAGAGCAGCGAAAATTCCAATGACCAATTCGACGCTGTTGGGCAAATAGAGCACAATCCGTTCGCCGCGCGCTAGTCCTTGCTCTTTGAGGGCATTGGCTAGCCGGTTAGCTTGGGACTCAATTTGAGCGTAGGTTAGGCGCTGTCCACCAGAGATCAACCCAATTTTATCAGGTACACAATCCGCTTGTTGCTCTAGAAATTCTTGAACTAGCGTCATCGACTCTTCCTCCAGTTAAAATGCCTGGTCGGGCTTGAGGTAACTAATCTTAAGCCGTTTTCTTCCGGATGTAGCCGGCAAGTTGCATAACTGAATCGAAATTATCAGGTGTCAGATCTTGATCTTCAACCTCAAGGTTAAAATTCTCTTCAACAAACGTGACTAGATCCATGATTCCCATGGAATCAACAATACCCTCTTCCAAGAATGAAGTGGCATCTGCATAAGGATAGCCCTTTCTACTAAAGAGAAGGTTTTCAGCAATATACTCACGAATTTTTTTCTCCACCGTTTGCATGTTTTTTCTCCTAGTTTACTATTGACTCCGCTGAAAAAAGATGGTTCATCATAAGGACGCTAAGAAAAAAATAAATTTTGGCGCGAACTTATTTAATCGGGTCTGTCAAAAAGTCAATTTTCTTCAGAGAGTGGAGTTAAATATCTTTATCCTCAAAATTGTTTTTGTAAACGTTCAGACTCTGCGGTTTTGACGGTAATTTGACCTGGGCAGTGCGCTGCTAGGTATCATCAGAACCTGCCACAGGAGTACCAGCTGATAAACCTCGGAGATCTGGGGGGGGGTGTTTTTCCTTACCCCCCTGAACGCTTACTTATTTTTTTTCTCCGTGTCCTCTGTGTCTCGGTGGTGAGATATTTTTTCAGTTTCTTGCTCTCAGCCATTGCGTTAGTACAGTTCCCCCGATCAGCAAAAATACCACTGAAATTCCTCCCAGGGCCAGATAAGGTAAGGTGATCGGTCCCAGTGAAAGCGAGGGAGTAATTACCGGCGGATCTGGATCAATCTCCGGGCGAGGCGTAGCAGAGACGGCCGGTGTAAGGGTGGGGAGTGGGGTTGGTGTAGAGCGTGGAGTTATGACCGGCGTCAACGTTGTTAGCGTATCTGTCATCACGGGGATGGTACGAGCCAGGTAGCGGATGGCGATAAGCTGGTTATTCTCCGTAGTAGCTATTTTTTGGCGAAAGATCACTGGCAGCTTGCCGGCCCTCTCCTGTAAGACCATGACTGCACCAGGCAAGTATTCTTCATACATCCGCAAGTGAACTAGTTCAGTAGTTTGCCAGGCCTCCTTGTCCCAGAAGGTATAAGAGAGTGTCGTTTCCTCTGAATCCGCGTGCTCTAGTCCTAGCAAGTGTAGCCTCCCGTTACCAGCGGTATCAATCCCGTTTACTCCATATAGGGACTTGATTCCTCCGACCACTAGAGCAGACGACCATCTTTCTCCCTCATCTAGGGACCATTGATGGTATAAAATGGGTCTCCCGTCCTCGTGTTTAGTCCAAAGTAGATGGACTTGTCCGGTCAAGGTGGTGACTACTTGCGGGTGTTCACAAGTAGCCTGATCGATCAGCAACGGCGGCGACCAAGTTTTTCCGTTATCCATAGAGTGGGCATAATACACCCACCCGGTAGTTGCGGATATGTCCCACCATGTTGAACGCACCCAGGTGATATGTAACACTCCCTGCGCAGAGATAGCCAAACTAGGATGATCCACCATCGCCCAGCCCTCAACGGTAGCATCAAAAACTGGCGTTGGCTCTGACCAACTATTACCGTGGTCGTCGGAGTAGGTGTAGTAAATCCCGCGTCCCTCGTTGAGAGGGACAGCATATACAACATGCAAGGTGCTTTCCCTGCTGGCTACCAGCATTGGATGGTCACCCCCTATCTGCTCCCCCAGGTACTGGGATAATAACTGCGGCTGGCTCCAGTTACTGGCAACGCAAGCATCTTCTGCCAGGGCCTGGGAATAGAAAATCTCTCCTCTTTGTCCCCCACTCCAGACTACATGCAAGTATTCATCAACGGCGATGAATGCCGGGTGAGTGACTTTCTCTTCTTCAGCCGAATGCAATATCGCGATAGGCTTTGCCCAACGTTCTCCCTCGCAGCGTGTGTAGATGAGGGCTGTACCTGGTAACTCCTCTTGTTCTGATTCACTCCATACTAGATGAATGATCTCATTATCATCAATCGCCAGGGCTGGCAGAGATGGAAATTCCGTTCGCTCCGCGATGGTAGTTGGTTTCGTCCAGGGGGATGATGGCGTACTTGTCCATTTCTGCAGCTCCCCTTGACTTCGCAGCAACCAGATTTGATCGTTTTGCCCATGTCCTACCACCACTAGCGCCCCCCCCCACTCCCAAAGCGTAGCCAGAGTATCCAGGTGAATCAACTCAGCGGCTTCAGGGTCTGCGAAAATGAATTCTAGCTGTTTGGGTTGAGACCAAGTGGTAACGCTCTCATTGTCTGTCGTGGTGATTGTATGCTGCATGGCCAGGGTAAGATTTCCAGTGTGATCTTTTGCGACGAGGAGCAATTGGCCTACTCTGGAGCGGTGAAAGGAGACACTTTGGGGACATCGCGCAGCTATACTAAGAATCCGTTCTGGTGCTTCCCAAGCTGCGGCGTCGTCCGGCACACGTTGTTGGTAAAGTGTACAACTGTTTGCATCCTGACTAGATTTCCAGAGCAAGAAGGCTTCATTGTTGCTATCAAAGGTGAGCTGGGGATGATCGGCTGCCCCGGCTCGATTATCCACTTCAACTGGGTCAGACCAGGTTTTCCCCTCATCAAGAGAACGTGCATAGAATAGAGCATTCTGATACTCGTCACGCCAGGTTACCACCACTTCTCCGGTTCCATCAGTAGCCAGATCCAGATAGGCTGCATCTGCATCTAGCAAACGGAAGTAAATTGTGGTATATAAGGCTAGCGGAGATGACCAAGTCTGTCCACCGTCAGTTGATTTTCGATAATAGATACCGGCAGGATAGGTTGTGGTATGCGTGGGGCGAAGGTAGATCAAATGCAAGACTCCGTTAGCAGCGGATACCAGACGCCAGGATAGGGCGGAAGGCGCTATGACTTGTGCCCATTCCCAATTATTATTCTCATGGAGCAGACGACTGTGCAGCAGAGCTCGTAACTCTGTTTCCGAATCAGGCGCCGCGAGCCAGATGGCATGAGCGTGACCATTGGCATCCCCCACAATTTCAGGGAATGTCTCCAATGGGCGGGTAACAAATTGTCCTCCTATTTCTTCTGTTTCAGGGAGCGTCTCCAATGGGCGGGTAACAAATTGTCCTCTTATTTCTTCTGTAACTAAGACTGGTGCTAGTTGGGGGGAGGACCATTGCCCCTCAGTGTAGCGGCGGGTGGTAATGCCATCAAAGGCATCCCACCAGAGCACGCGCAAACTGTTCTCTGGCCCAGCTACTACCAGGGGGGTGGTGGCTGCTCCTGATTGCGAGAGATTGATAGGATCGGTCCATAATTCTTCACCAATGCCTTGAGCAAGGGTATCTCCCCACCAGAGCAAGCATAAACCTATTACCAAGCGCACGGATTTTGCGAGTATCATTCTTTGGCGACTCATTGTTTTCCTCTATGGCTCCAAGAGCGCGCGTTTCTGTTTCTGCAATTAGCTGGCGCAGATGAGTATTTTGTGGATCCAAAATTAACAGCGAACTTTCATTTCCAACCTAGAGTTTCCAACCCAACTCTTAAGGCTGAACGTAACAATGTGGGATCGCCTAGCAACATTTTGAGATAAGTCAACATAGGCCCAGGGCGGAAAGCCCACTCGCGAAAGGCTCGCTTAGCCCACCACTCCAAATCCTCGGCTTTTAGCTCTGGATAATCTAAGACTGTGGAGCGGTCCATATCCACCTCTTCCCAACGTGTCCCGGCGCGGAACCACTTATTTTCCACTACTTCTTGAAAAAACGGCGTTCCTGGGTGTGGCGCTGCTATATGAAAAAGAACCAAATCAAGGGGTACCCGTTTAGCGAAATCAATTGTTTTACGGATGCTGGCTTTGGTCTCGCCGGGCATACCGATGATGAAATAGCCCCAGTTCATAATGCCGGCCTCTTTTGACCAACGTATAGCTCGTTCAACTTGGGTCAACGTGGTCCCTTTCCGCATCCGATCTAACATCTCTTGAGCACCGGACTCAATGCCCCACGAGATCATCCAGCACCCGGCGCGGTGCATCAGCTGTAACATCTCTGCATCTACGAAGTCCACGCGGCTGTTACAGGTCCATTTCACCGGCAACTGCCGGGCCAGGATGCCCTCACAGATTCCGACCACATGCTCACGATTGATGGTGAAGAGATCCGTGTACATGTGTATCTTATGCACCCCTAGCCTCACTAGCTCTTCGATCTCTGCCAATACATGCTCTGGGGAACGGAAGCGGACTGAATTGTTATAGGAGAGATGTTTGATGCAGAAACGACATTGACCAGGACAACCTCGACTGGCGACCACGAAAGTGTAAGGCCCTCCGACTAATGGGGCGCGGTACTCATCAAGCGGTAACAAGTCATGTCTGGGCAGAGGTAGATCGTCCAAATTGGCAATGAAGGGACGTGAGGGGTTAATGGTAATCTCGTCACCCTGCCGCCACACCAGCCCTTTGATGCGTGCTAGATAGCTCTCTTTACTCTCAGCTACCTCTCCCTGCCACGAAGATTGCCAGTCTGGATCGGTGGTGGTGAAGAGCCGGCGTAAACGTGTAGCGAATTTCGTGTCCATCCCGGCCCACCGATCTGCCGTCGTGAGATGCGACTGACGCAGTGTCTCTAGTAGATCCACTAACTCTCGGAAGGTGAGTTCTGGTTCTCCACACAAGACGAAATCCAGAGCCGGAAACGCCTCCAGAGTAGTGCGTGGCATGGGCGTGACATGCGTTCCAAAAGCAATGGTCTTGGCCCCTCGCGCTTTGGCTAAAAAGACTCCATACATATCATTTTGAAGTGTCGGTGCGGTAACTTGAGTTAGATAATAACGGGGATGCTTCTCGTCCAGCAATTGCTCAAAGGCTTCCCAACTCATCCGCGAGGGGATGGCATCAATGAGAGCTACTTTATAATCAGGGAAAAGCGCGGCTATCTGGGCTAGACTTACTTGTGGCCAGATCATCCCTTCACGCGAGCGCCGACCCACGCGATGTTGGCTACGAATCCAGATACCGCGATCCGGCCCCGGAGGATTTACCAGCAGAATATCGACCGCGCCTTCAGGGCGTGCTTGTATGCGTTCCTTAACCCAGCCGTCAGTATTGGGGAAATTGGGTGGATGAAGGTGTTGGCGAGTATGGCGACCTCGGTTCTGATATTTGTTTTCCCGCTGAGACATTATTCGTGTTCCTCCGCCTCTCTTCCCAGATCATCTTCCACCAATTGAGCTCGCTGGTTTAATTCCTCCAACACGCGCATGATCACCCAAAAGATAGCGAGCTGAATACCCAGCAATGTTAACACAGTGCCGGCCAAGAGATAGAGCCAGAGGCGTTCGATTTCCCAACCACGCAATCCCAGTATAAGGCTAACAACGCCAAAGCTAATCCCACTCAACATAGCTAGCAACCCCAGCCACCAAAAATGTAATTCCAGCGGGGGATCAAAGAGAGGGCGACCAAAAAGTCCCTGGCGTATGGGCCGTTGATGAAAAAGGGAGACCAGCTGGTTGAAAGTGGCGCCCAAAGCAAAGATACTAACTCCAGCTATACCTAAAACTACGGATACAAAGGCCCCGGTTACTCCCCACGGGGATAATTCGCTGGTTCCAGATATGCGCACCCCGACTAGGATCAAAGCGATCAATAATCCAATACTTATTAACCCCGCTCCAATGCTACCTAGAATCCGGACTGGATTGTAAGATAAGGCTGTCCAGATAATGGTACCGAGAAACCGCATCCCATCTTCAACCACATTCAATTTAGAGGCGCCCTCACGCTCCTTATAGGGCATGGGTATTTCCACCAGAGTCAAATTCTCATGTACGGCACGGGTGCTCATCACTGGAGTAAAATTAAGGCCATCAGGCAAGGGATAAAGAGAAGTAAGAGCAGCGCGACGCATAACGCGCATCCCACTAGCCGGATCGACAACCCGATGGTTGCTTAACAAGGAAACCAAACTTGACCATAAAAGGTTGCCCAATTGACGTACTCTGGGCATCTCGCTTTCAGCGCCGGAACGCCGGGAGCCGACCACCACATCAGCCCCATGGAAGATTTCTTGGCAGAGAGCGGGGAAGGATTCGGGGGGATAAGTGCCATCCGCATCTAAAAAGCCTAGCAACTCTCCTCGCGCGGCATGGAAACCTGTTTTAAGCGCAGCGCCGTAACCTCGGTTGGGATCATGCCGCAGCAACCGCACGGTTGGATACTGTGCTGCGATCTCTGCAGTGCGGTCTTTAGAGCCGTCATCTACTACCAAGAGCTCTAACCCTAGCTTGATTTCGGCTAATGCAGGACGGATTGATAAAGTTCGCTCAATAATCTCTGCTATTCCTGCTTCCTCATTGTAGGCTGGGATCACTACGGAAAGAGTGGAGAATTCCGCTACTTTAACAGCACTCATATTATTTCTTCCTTACTCAATCAGGTTAATGATGATTAAAAAAATACTTCCCGACTACGTGGATGGGGAACTTTTTGCTCCGTGATGGAACGCAGCACTTTGGCCGGAACGCCTCCCACCACGGTATGCGCGGGGACGGCATGAGTCACTACCGCGCCAGCAGCCACGACTGACCCGCGACCTACGCGCACACCGTCAGTAATGATCGCCCCTGATCCAATCCAGACATCATCCTCAATCACAATCCCCTCGGCAGTAAGTCCTTGTTCCACAAATGAACGGGTAGGGTCTTCAAAGACGTGATTTACGGCGATGATCTGGACAAAGGGAGAGGTGTAAACGCGGTCTCCTAAGGTTACTCCGCCTTGTCCCCGGATCACTGTATATTCTCCAATCAGGCTATCTGCTCCTATCTGGATACCGGCATGAGGTAGGTCACGGAAATTATAAACGTGGAGTACCGCACCGTGCATGATCAGCGTCCCGGCTCCGATCACTATTCCTTGTGGGCAAGCGTGGAGATAGACGCCTTCGTCCAGGTAGGAGCCAGCCCCTAACTTGATGTGATTAGCAAAACGCAGCCGTACACCTGACTCAATGGCGGCTACCCCCTCCATCTGTAACATCAAACGGTAGCTTACAGCCCGCAGGCCGATACCAATGAGGGTGGGAATCCAGCCGGCAAGGACTTGTAACCCTTGCTCCAAAATATACCGGGGGAGGTTATCTGCTTGCCGGCGCAAGTATAACCGAGGTCCGCCATTAATACGAGTAGTCATGATTACGGGTTTTCCTTTTTTTGAGTGAGGAGCGATTGGTGTAGTACCCGCTAGAAACCGATATCAGATTGGAATAATTGAGCTGTCTTCGGAGACTGATTAATCTAGATGCCGCTTCTCAATAAACCAGTATATCATAAACCACTCTACTTGCTACCATTTTTTACAGATTAACGGTAGATACACCTGATAAGGATTGGCTAAGACGTGAATATAAGCAGCTTGGGGATTGCCGCCAGTTTCATCTAATTCGACAGTGTGCAACAGACTCCTCGCTTGAAAGGAACCCGTAAGAGTTAGCGCGCTCCCTGAACGACAGTAGAAGGAGTAGCTATGATCGCTGACTCTGATTGCGTGGAGGCGGCTATGGTTGCCACGAGATTCTGGATGTAGAAGAAATCACCCACTTGGACGACGGGAACATCCAGATATTTGATCAATTCCTCCTGTGGAGCCTCCAAAATCCACGCTTGGGCCTGGAAAAGGCTCTGATAATCATAGTAGTGTTGGGTCACACCTTCTCCGTGGGTGGCCTCAAAATTAGCGACGAACCAATAAGGAGCTACTTCGTTGTATTCCGCTACGGCTGTCTGCACTTTAGTCAAAATATGAGCGTGCATATATTCTCCAATTTCAGGAACTAAGAAGATGAAATTCCTAGCTACGCTCAAAGCTCGGTGATACTCCCCGTCTGTAAAAGGTGTATCTTTTGAAAAAGTGGACATTCGCAAGTTAAGCAATCTGTTAAACTCTGCGCGGACAGCTGCTGATTCAGGGTAACCGGCCAGTTCTTCCAATTCCAAATAGCCTAAGTAGCCAGCGAGATAAGCATTGTGGACATAAGGGTATTCTATCAAATACTCATTAGCAGGCGGAGATTCTAACTTGCTGGAGCTAGTATCAAATACCTCTTGCGCAGAGCCGAAAACTTCCGCATATTTCCACAATCCATAAAACATCTGGGGCGGCCATGTCCAGCCAGCAAAGCTATATCCGGTGATTTTGGGGATACTGTTTTCTCTATCCGACTCAACCTCTTGAGGGAAACTGGAAGATTCGCGGGTAGTGCCATCTCGCCAGCCTATGTGTGTGTATTGGGTCGGTGAGAAGTTCTGATATTCACTTTGCAGATATGTCTTAACTTGTTGTTGTTGATTTTCCGGTAGATAGGGTAAGGCCATAATCAATGTATAGAGTACATCTGTCGGCTGGTGCCAGTAATCAAGCAAGTGATCTCCGTAGTCTTCTTTGGTGCGGATGTCAAATAAACCCACGCTGCGATAGCCAGGACAGAGATGCCCGGCAGTTAATATCTTTTGGATCTCTTGTGACAAACAATTCTTCAATGTCGTTGTTGTAGCAAGCGTCAAATCAGCATTTTGGACAGCCACAGTTTCTAACAGCGGGAGCGCGGTTGGCGTACCAGGATCATTGCCAAAGGCGATAATCGAGTTGCTGCGGTGCATGTAAATTTTTCCTTGATAGGGAATAGGGGCATTCTGGTCTCCGTGCTGCCCATAGATACCATTGAGGCTATGGTCTGGCCCTCTAAAAAGGTTGTTGATCGTGTAGTCGGTGGAGTTAACGCCTTCATACAAATCGTTGTATCCTGGAATTAGGGATGCTAAATTGTAACTAAAGTAGACCCACTCTCTAGTGGCATCCGCGTCACTGGGATAGAACTGGGTATTTGGAATAGTGACGTCAAATGCTCCCGCCGAACGGTCATTACAATGGTTCCAGTAAATAAGATTTCCGCCACCCGAATAGGCCAGCGGCTCATCCATGGCTTTCCAAAGCGAACTGGGCGTACTGATCTTCGAGGAGCCGACCTCCCAGCCGCTCACCTGTCCGCCGGGGATCCATTCATCTGACATATAGTGGTTGGATTGATAGAGCTTCCTATCTACACTCACCACGGGAGGATAACGATTGCCGCTATGTGTGCCGTGCCAGAGGATCGGGGCATATTCTGCTACTGTGTCATAATCAAAATCGAAGGTAACTTCTTCTCCGGTTTCCTTATTCAGGACAAAGTAAGTGCGCCGCCAGGGTTTCTCTTCAAAGTATTGTAGTGCGCGAGTAGCATCAACTAACCCGGCTGCATTGCGTCCGCCAAAGAGCGTGCCTCTAGGGTCACTGGCCCTCGCCGGATAAACATCATCCCGCTCTTTCCCCAGTAAGTCAGTGCTCTCGGCTGGGGGGAGGTAATGTCGATAATTATTACTCCCGGCAAATACCACGACGTTTGTCTCTGGTTGTATCACCGGCCACCAAGAATGAAATCCCGCGCCCGGCAGCTGATCTGATTTCCAAACCAAGCTGCCTGTTTGAGCATCAAGTGCGTAAGCATAAGAATCGTTGGAGGCAAAGTAGATGGTGCCAGCATGGTAAGCTGCCGAGAAAAGAATAGGGCCAGCGGTCTTATATTTCCAGGCTAGTTGTCCTGCATTCGGCTCACCTTGAGCATGGATTGCATAAAGGTATCCATCTCTATTGCCCACATACACTTTACCTTCCACAACCAATGGGTTGGTTTGGAAACCAGCAGTTGCCTCAAAGACCCATAGCGACTCGCCCGTCAGGGCATCAATAGCGTGCAATTTGTGATCAAGACCGCCGACGTATACCACCCTATCTTTAACGGTAGGAGAATGTCCCAACGGCATCTCGGTAGGATACACCCAGACTTCAGCTCCGGTGGCAGCGTCTAAAGCGTAGAGACCTCTAGCCGTGGAGATGTAGAGTTGCCCATTTGCAGCAATAATCTGCACTTGGGGGGGGATATACGGCTCGATTGGTCGAAACCAGACCGGCTTTAGGGCTCCTCTTACTTCTTCTGACGTCCAGGAAGTCCGTTGAGGATTGGCTCCTGCCATAGGCCATTCCGTATGCCTACCCTTAAGAAGCAAGGGAAGATAGTTGTGGTAAGCATTAGTGAGCAGTATTGCAGTGTCGCTATTGCCTTCTCCATCAGCTTGGCGTAACTCTGCTATATTGACGAGACTTTGTATGTAGTATGTAGTGATCGTGACGGGATATTGAATAGTGACTTCTTGTCCATTGGTTAAAATATCGCTCCAGGTGAAACTATGTTGTGAACTTTCATAGAGAGGCTCTACTGTGGTGCCTGCCAACTTAAAAGACAAGGGGGCAGTCACGCCTATTGGTAAGGTATCGGTCAATGTATGTGAGCCTTCAGTGCCGAAAAGATGCAAGGTGTAAGTTACCGTGTTACCATAATCTCCATTGCTCGGAGCGACAGTTTTAACTATATCGGCTACTGGCTTTCCCCAAGCGACAGTGAGCGTGGGGCGACCGGCCGCGTTCCAATCGTCGGCATCCGCAGAAATGAAGTACTTGCCGCCATGATAGTCCCAATCAGATTGATAGAGAGCCAAGCGTAAAGGGATACCGCTCGCGTAGGCTTCAGCCACAGAACGACTTACATCCCAATGGTAGGGTATCCCTGGCCAATCAGGAGTTTCGGTAACTGGCTCTACCCAGGTCGCAGCAATGTTCTCTTGGGCCAGTGGAGCGTTATTCCAGGTCAATGTCTGTTCATCCCAATCCTCTCCCACCGTGAGGGCCTGGATCAGGGATGGTTGTGCTTGCCTGGGATCACAGTTCCCAAAGTGATGGAGCGTCAAGGTTGCCGAGATGACAACTTTATCTGCGGGTAATGTGTCTAGGGGGAAAGTGACGTAATACTTAGAGATACAAGGCCAATCTCCAGCATCAGCTAAATTCTGAACATTGAAAAATTCCTGATGCGCATAATTCAGCTCGCCCCAGGCAGAAAAATAATCTGGCTTGGCCGGATTTCCACAGTCGGTGCCACCACCTACCATCGCGTCAGGAACGATTATTCCAGCTAACCCTTCTCGAATGATGGTGATAGTTTCAGAGATAGCCGCTGGGGGGGTAAACTCTTCTGAAGGGTCAAAAACCAGCTCGCCCCAAGAGCTTGGATTTTGAGACGACATTATTTCAGGCCAAGATTGGTCCGTCAGGGGTGCGGCTTCCAGAGCATCGCGGTCATGCAGGACTATGGCCATTCCCCAGATGCTCCCCGGTGCCGGCGCTGCTTGTAGTCCCAAACTGGCAAAAGGAATCACATAAGATAATGTCCAGGCGCGGTCATCAACATTGTCGTTAGGAGCATTACCTCGCCAACCTGAGGTGGTAGTGAAGGGTAGGGTAACGCTTACCCATTCGTCGCCTTGCCCTAGGTAAGCGGCCTGGTAGTTATCGCGTGGTTCCTCCCACCAATTTAATGTGGCATCAAAGCGGTAGGTGTCTGCGTCCAAGACGTCATCAGTATTGCCATTTTGGCTTAGATAGAGAGTGACTGCATCCCAATTCGTCAAATCGTCTGCTGAAGGGTTCGACTTATACCAAAGTCGCCGGTCAAAGACCGCAATGCGTAGGTAAAGATGCTGGTCCCTGTATCCTACTCGTACATCAGCTGCGTTACTATCGGCAGAGAGAGTTCCAAACCAGAAAATGGCCGTCTCTGAGAAATGCACGTGATCGTCAAAATAAGGTACATTGACGCGACGGAGATGAGGGTTTGCTTGTCCGCTTACGTCCAGTGATAGGTGAGCGTAAATTAGCAAAGAAACCAAAGCTACTAAGAAAGCAAAGCGTTTTAGTGATCGAAAAATCATTTTTCCACCTCAAATGTTATTAAGTTAAGCCACTGACCAGACCTCGGAGGTCTGCTGCGATCCTAGCCCGAAAGAAACTTACTGCAGATAAGACGTGGTTTGCAGCTAGGCAGCGCTACCAGAAACCTCTGAGGTCTTATCTTAATGACATTGGCAGTATAACCAATAAGGGAATTTTGGGCAAGGGAAGAGTAAGTAATGCTACCATCAATCAAATAGGCGGATAGTACCAGTCCCCCCTACTGTGGGGAATAATTGAAAGTGACAAATGGCAAGCTGCCAGACTGGTATTGTAGATACGTAAGAGGTAAATTGCGAGGTTTATATCAAGTTGGCTCTACGGGCGCAGATGGTATTTCGTATAGCCAGTTTTATTTTTTGAGGCATAATTTTATATTTGATATACGTTTCATTGTAGAGATCGGCATGACTACGCGAAATAACTATGGTTTTCTCTCGAATTTGAAGCCGTGTCCACGCACAGTTACCAGATATTCATGATCCGGTGCTAATTCTGCTAACCGCTCGCGTAACCTATACACTAACGCATCCACCGCTTGATCTGTCACTCCACCCAGAGCCTCTGGCCAAATAGTCTCAATCACGGTTTGCCGTTTCACCACATCGCCACCACGCGCCATTAAGAGAGCTAGTAAGCAAAATTGAGATGGAGATAATGGCGGCTCCAATTCGCGGCGCCCTAAAGTGACCTGCCGCGCATCTTGATCAATCGTCAGGGATGGCGCTATACTCATTAAGCCTGCCAACGGCAAAGTGGCCTCTCCAGCGACATACCCCATCCGCACCGTCCCCGCCAAAAATATCTCGTCGCCATCGCGCAACCGGTAAGGTTGTCCCCGGACTGGCTCAGCATTGACCTGCGTACCATTCTTACTACCTAAATCACGTAGCAAAACACCATCTTCGTCATGCTCAAATCGCGCATGGTACCGGGAAATTTGCCGTTCCAAAAAGACAACATCGCAATCAGACGAGCGACCTAGTGTCAGCGCGCTCTCCTGCAACGGCCACCGAGTCCCTGCCAGAGTGCCATCATAAATAATCAACATAGGTACATTTTTTTTGTCCATAATCACCACCAGTTGACATTTGATACATCACGAATAGTATAGAGACGATGACCAAATTGTTAGAATCTGGAATAGTTTTGCGAGAACGTTACCAAATCGTCAGCCCGATTGGGCAAGGCGGCATGGGAGCTGTTTACCGTGCCGCCGACTTGCTGCTACCTGGTCGCGTCTGTGCCTTGAAAGAAATTGCCCCTCGTGAAAATGAGTTATCTGACGAGGCGCTCCGGCAACTGCAAACCCAGTTCCGGCGCGAAGCAAGAGTGCTAGCCCGTTTGGATCATCCCAACTTACCTAAGGTTTCCGACTATTTTACAGCAAAGAGTCGCGAATATCTGGTAATGGATTTTGTTCCCGGCTATGATTTACGCGAGATCATTGAGCAGCAGAAAGAAAAAGGGATATTTCTAGAATACCAACGCGTTATGCGCTGGATTGAACAGTTATGTGACGCGCTTACTTACTTACACTCGCAAGCCCCCCCCATACTCCATCGAGATATCAAACCCTCCAATATCAAACTGACTCCCTCTGGATTCTTGAAACTCGTGGATTTTGGCTTAGTAAAATTACTCACTAGTGATAAAGCCCGAACTATCACAGTGGTGCAAGGAAGAGGCACAGCCGCCTACACGCCGCTAGAACAATATGGCAGTGATGATGAACATACCAACATTCAGAGCGATATCTACGCTCTGACAGCGACGCTCTACCATCTGCTAACAGGAAGACCACCCGCAACAGCCCAAGAGCGCTTCCTTAATCCCAAGATCCTGGTGCTGCCAAGCAAGATCAACGCTGACATTCCGGCCCACGTTGAGCGAGTTATTCTACAAGCGCTCTCTCTGCATCCTGATGATCGTCCACCCGATGTTGAAACATTCCGCGCTCTGCTGCGGCAGGAACAAGCGACCTCCTCCACTGACACGGTTGACACGGTGATGAATAATTCTCCCCGCCCTCATTGGAAGGACATGCTGCGGGCAAACATCCACCTGGTGATAGCTTCTGCCATCTTGATATTTTTGGCCATCCTGCTAACACCTTAGTAAAATTTATGAGGGTGCATTTCAAATGAGTTGAGAGCTCTGTCCGGGTTGCGTGTTGCGTAAATCTTCTCCAAACGGAACACGCAATACGCAATACGCAACCAGAAATTCGCCCGATTGTTTTTTTGCGTTAATTCGCGCCATTCGCGGTTGATTTTGACTTGACCAACGGTTAGAAATCCACCAACCGCCGCCAGAGCGGACGCGCATATTGATAGATCATCAATAGCGCGATAAGCAACAAATCACCAGACAATACAGTCACCCCGCCCATCAAAATCTCCTTGCTGGCCAGCCAATAAATCCCCCCTGGGAAGAGATATTCGCCGCCACTTACTACTAAAATGTATCCCAGTAAGCTGCCAATTCCTCCCCACAACCCTACCCGCAGGGCTACAACGTACTTCAGCTGCCGCGAAAGCGCACTGGCAAGTCCCAGCAAGCCGATACTCAGCCATCCTAACAAACCCCAAACCAATAGGTAAGCACGACGTGGGACAGGCAAATATAATGGCGCCGGCAATCTAGGAAGTGGCTCTGGCATTAAGGTAGGTTCAGGCCCGGCAGCGGCTTCCAGCGTAGGCGTGGTAGAGATCATAATCACGGATTGCCCCACACGGATGGTGAGCTGTAGATGAAAGAAAGGTGCCACTAAACCTGATCTCACAGTGATATCCAATTGCCCCACCCTATCTAGGGTGATCGGGATGAAAGCTGCGCCGTCTTCCGTCTCTGCCGAGATTATCTCGGTCCGATTCTCCTGTGGATAGGTAAGGATAAATTCAACCGCAGTACCATCGGGAACAGGTAGCCCATTATGATCTACAATGATACTAGTACGCAAGTAGATCACATCATCTTTGCGAATACCATGTTTTTCTTCCAGGGTCATCTCTTGCCCACCTTCCGTCACCACGGAGAGAGAGATTATCTGTTCTGCCGTGGGTCTGGTTTGCAACGCGAGATCGTAGTTCAATGCGGGGATGGAAAGAGGAGAATTCCCCCTAGCTGGCAGATCCCCAAAGAGTGCTCGCACCCCAGCCTGCACAAAAGCCTCACCAGGGCTGTAAAGCGCATAATAGAGGGACAATTTACTAACATCAGTGCTGTCCAAGCCATAAGGAGCACCAAAATTCAACACCACCAGCTCCCCAGTTAGTAATTGTGCTTCCTGCTCTAAAAACTTTCCCAGAGCCGCAGCTTCGGGCGACTCCATGCTTAGATCGGTGACAGCAAAAATAATCCAGTGGGCCTCTCGCAAAGCGATGTGCAAAGCAGACAGCTCTTCCTCTACTTCATTTCCCGCCCCCACCGGCGCTACGAGCGGTCTCTCCAGAGCCACAAGTAACTCGTGAAAGGTGAACTGTTGCACTGCTCCGGCCGCAACTTGATCTGTACCCTGCGCACCATAGAATAGCTGCAACGCCTGCCCTACACTATCCGCCGGCAGGGTAAGCCGCGCC
>JAIOSN010000067.1 GCA_021107605.1 Anaerolineae bacterium
AGATGGAAGGCGAGTAAGGTGAATAGCGGGGTTAAGAACATCTCTGGTTGTTGAGCAAGGACATTGTTATAACGGACAATATTGCTGAGAATACTGACGATAATAAATGTGTTGCCCAGGGAAAACCAACTATAATAGGCTTTCATCTTGGTTACTTCTCCCAATCTTTTGCTGAAACCTTGCAGTAGCCAACTAACATAGAGAGTGCCAATAAGTATCGGTAGCCCTAGATTACCAGTTATAATCTCTAAATTGGTCACTTGGCATCTCCCATCATCTTCTCATAGAGATTAGTTCCCAATAATAATAGCCCCAGGCCAGCGACAAAGAAAAGGAAGTTAGCGAGAGGGTCGCCCAGAAAATCGAGACATGGGGAGGGGGAAGGAACGAGCAGCCGCCACAGGTAACGTCCGGTTCCTATGCTGGTGCAGAGGATCGTGAAGTAATAGAAGTGGTGATAAGTCTGTTTCCCGGAGTTCTCCTCAAAGAAACGGGCTATCTGCATCAACACTATTTGGATGGCTATGATACCGCTCCAACCAATGAGGGCGAATATAAAATTAATCCAGCTCATAAAGCGTGCCTTTTTCTCTCTGGTGGTCTTGTGCTATATGCCTTCAGTTTGACTTCCAGAGGGTATTTAAGGGCAATACCGTTCAGTTAAGCAACCTCCAGACCTCCGAGGTCTGGTGAGGCCCTTACGCGACAGTGCCTACGAAGATCTTACAGAGACCTCGGAGGTCTTAACTAAACCGTATTGTATTTAAGGGCCATTTCTTAACGGTTAATAAAGGCTTTGATAAACGATTGGGTCATCTGTTGGGGCGTCCCGCTCATAATTCCTTCTCGTCCCTCAAAAGGCTCTTGGACATGGAGGCCGGTTGAATTGATCTCGAATTGTCGAATGTGAGTGTCGTGGGCACTGCCACGCATTTTGAGGGCGATGATGGCGCGCTGGATAGCGCTTTCGATCTCCACATAACGGAGCATGATGTAGGAATCTGCCAGAAAACTAAAATTGGCGCCGCTGGTTGGCGCTACTTCATCTCCTAGGAGGATTGAAGATTCGCGGGTGAGGATTACCGTTAGTCCCGCGCGTTTAAGGGAGTTGAGAAAGCCGTAGACCAAGCTGCGTAACTTCATTGGATCTTGACTCATACGCTCAAAGTGTGTGAGACTGTCAACTAAGATCCGTTTGGCCCCGATCCGCGCTACAAGACTTTCTATTTTACCGTTAAAACTCTCCAAATCGGCTTTGCTGACCTCGGGGCTGCTCATGATAACTTGTAATACCCCCGCGCTCTCTAAGGCGCGAAAATCCCAGCCGAAGGCGGCGGCGTCCCGGTAGTATTGTTCTGGGAATTGTTCGAAGGTGAGGATAATGCCCGGCTCGCCATGTAGCGCGCCGTACCGGATAAATTGCATTCCTAACGTGGTCTTGCCGCAACCAGGCGCTCCTTCAATCAGGTTAGCCGTCTGGGGGAGGAAGCCACCATGTAGCATTTCATCCAGACCGGGGATGCCAGTTGGTACGCGCTGGACAATGGGGAGAGACGAAGTGCTAGTCCTTTGAGATTTTTCCGTCATAGGCTGGGTATCTCCTCTGGTTATCTTCGGCACATATCACGGATGACATGATAAGTAGCGCGGATGCGGAACTGTTTGTCTTGACTGGCTTCCACAAATTGAGCGAGTTTTGCTTGCATCTGTGGTGCAGGTGTTAGGGCGTAGATCACCATCTCTCCCATCTGAGAGCTCTCGAGCAATCCACTGCGCGCCAGCTCGGCGAGCTCGCGCTGCACGGTATCGGGAGCTCGGCCAGCATAGCGGGCAATGTTTTCCACGGTGTCAATGGTGTGCGGGTTTTGGTGGAAGAAATACAACAGGTCCCATTTGATAAATGAAGTCACATGTTTTTTGATAAATGAGAGCAAGGCCGGGTCCATATCATTAAAGACGCGGCTGGTAAGATTCTCTGTCTTCATGTTGATTTCTCTCTCCATACTCACTCTAACTCCAGAGCTAGTCCTTAGTGCAGCGCCAATGTCATTAAGAGTAAGACCTCCGAGGTCTTGGTACAGATTTTGCCGGTCAAAGTATTTGCCAAGACCGGAATTTCGCCACCGCCCGGCGCATTGGTAGACCTCGGGGGTCTAGCACACCTGAGTAGTAACGACAATTAAATAGCTTCAACTAGAGAAGCTGGCGTTAGCTTACATCCCTTTACTGGTTGGCTTGGCGATGGTCAGAGCGTAAGTGACAATTTTTGTATTTTTTCCCGCTGCCACACCAACAGGAATCGTTGCGTCCAGGTAGTTTTTTGCTGGTATGCGGCCGAGGTTTTTCGGTACTGGTCACATTGCCGGCCGTAGCGCGCAAGTTACGGAGCGCTGCTGGTTTTTGGTGACTGGCGACCAGACGTGAACGGCGGGAGCGCTTTCTTAACATCTCCTTGGGTACCAAGAAAAGCGCATAGACGATTTTACGTTGTACCGAAGCCAACATCTCCTGGTACATATTATAGGCTTCTTTTTGATAAGCCACCAGCGGTTCATGCTTGCCGATAGCCCGGAGGCCAATCCCTTCGCGCAATACATCCAGAGCCGTCAGGTGATGAACCCAATGCTCGTCCAAGACCTGTAACATCAAGCGGCGGTCGCGGAAGAGACGGCTCAGCTCAATAGTGATCTTTTCTAGATGGACTTCTAATCTGTCCGGCAGCCGGCGGAGTGGTTGTTCCAACCAGGTAGCCAGCGCCTCCGCGCCTAGCTCTGCTGCGGCGCGCTGGGCGAGTGTTTGGAAGAAAGGGTCGTCACTTTCCGCCAGCTGCTTCAAGGAGAGCGTATCACGCAAGCTCTGGTAAGTAGCCTGACCGAGCCGCTGGTTCAATTGCTGGTAGGTCTGTTCGGCCCAGGAGACAAATTGAGGTATTAGCTCTTCTGGTTCCTGGCCGGTCAGCTCGTCAGCCGTGAAGGTGGCGGGAATCGGGGCGAAACGGCGCAATTCGGCTAACATCTCCGTGAGGTTCCAATCTTCCGGGTAGTCGGCGGCGGTGTGCGTCTGGACGACATTCCTAATCTCTGTTGTGACCATATCCAGCAGGTCGTCGTGCAAATCCTCATGGGCCAGTATCTTCTGGCGCTCCGCATACCCTACCGTGCGCTGTTGGTTAACTACATTGTCATATTCCAACACATGTTTGCGGACATCAAAGTTGTAGCCCTCCACCCGCTCTTGGATGGAGCCGATGACTTTGCTGATGACCTTGAATTCTAGCGGGGCATCTTCCAGACCGGCGCGCTCCATCCATGGTTGGAGCCGTTCGCCGCCGAAGCGCCGCATGAGCTCATCTTCCAGGGAGATGTAGAAGTGACTGGAACCGGGATCGCCCTGCCGGCCTGCTCGTCCGCGCAACTGGTTGTCAATGCGCCGGGCTTCATGGCGCTCGGTGCCGATGACGTGCAATCCGCCCTGTTGGTAGACGTACTGCCGGTCGGATTGGCACTGGCGCACCTTCTCCTTGAGCACCTCGGCCCAGCGCGCGGGGTATTGCGCGCTGGGGTCAGTGCCTTGTTGCGCCAGTTTGAGCGCGCTCTCCCAGTCAGCGGAGCGGATCTGGGTGAGGTCTACGCCTTCCTTGCGCAGCTGGTTGCGGGCCATCCCTTCCGGATTACCGCCCAGGAGAATATCTACTCCTCGGCCAGCCATGTTGGTGGCGATGGTCACCGCTCCCGGTTGGCCCGCCTGGGCGATGGTGAGCGCCTCGCGCTCGTGATATTTGGCGTTTAACATATTGTGGGGGATCTGTTGGTGATCTAGTAGCCGGGAGAGCTTCTCTGAGGTCTCAATTGCGGTGGTGCCGACCAAGACTGGACGTCCTCCCTGGTGTACCGCTTGCACCTCCGCCACGACGGCGTTGAATTTGGCCTTGGTCGTCTTGTAGATTTGATCGGGCATATCTAAGCGGCGGTAATAGCGTTCGTTCCCTGACGGGTGATCGAAAACGGCAACTTTGATCTTCCGCCGGTCAAGCTGTTCATAAGGTGTGGCGACGGTCGCGGTCAAGAGGCCGGCGAACTCCACGCCCGATTCTACGAGCGTTGCCTCTTGCTCCTTTAGCTCGCCAAATTGGGCCCGATATTCGACGTTGGTGGGCAAGATAATGACATCTAACCGGTAGATGCGCCGGAGTTCCTCCTCTTCTGTCGCGGCGGTGCCCGTCATGCCAGCCAACTTAGCGTACATGCGGAAGAAGTTCTGGAAGGTGATGGTGGCATGGGTAAAGGACTCCCGGCGGATATCAACGCGTTCTTTGGCCTCGATGGCCTGGTGCAGGCCCTCTGAGTAGCGGCGCCCGAACATCATCCGGCCGGTGAATTGGTCCACGATAATGATCTCGCCGTTGCGGACCACGTACTCTTTGTCCCGGTGGTAGAATTCTTGGGCGCGGAGGGCGTTGTCTAGGTAGGGGAGCATCTGCGCATGTTGGGAATCGTAGAGACTCTCTTCCTCGGACAGACCTAAGATATGTTCTACTTTGGCGACGCCCGCTTCGGTGAGCATTGCCAGCAGGGTGCTTTCTTCAATCTCGTAATCCTCTTCCGCCTGGAGGCGAGGCACGATACTGGCAAAACGCGAGTAAAATTCGGATGGCTCATCGGCCGGCCCAGAGATGATAAGCGGGGTGCGCGCCTCATCGATCAAGATACTATCCACCTCGTCAATGATGGCGTAGTGTCGCTCGCTCTGGGTCCGTTGTCTGATATCTCGCACCATATTATCACGTAGATAATCGAAGCCGAACTCATTGTTGGTCCCGTAGGTGATATCGGCGTGATAGGCTGCGCGCCGGGTGATCGGGCTGAGATATTGGAAACGGTCATCGGCAGAAGTGTATTCCGGGTCGTAAAGGTAGGAGGATTCGTCGGGATGCCCGCTGCCAGATTGGATGATGCTGAGACTCATACCTAGGGCCTGATAAACTGGCCCCATCCATTGCGCTCCGAACTTGGCCAGGTAATCATTGGGTGTCACCAGATATGCGCCCTGACCGGTCAGGGCATTGAGATAGAGCGGCAAAGTGGCGACTAAGGTCTTGCCCTCACCGGTGCGCATTTCGGTGACCTGGCCCTCGTGCAAGATCATGCCGCCGATGAGCTGGACATCGTAGTGCCGCAAGCCGATGGTGCGGCGACTGGCCTCGCGGACGGCGGCGAAGGCTTCCGGGAGGAGCTCGGCTAAACTCTCTCCAGCGGTTAGCCGTTGCCGAAAGTCCTCTGTCTGTGTATGCAGCTTCTCGTCGCTGAGGGCCAGGTAGTGTGGTTCTAGGGCATTAATTTCTTGTACTATCTCTTGCAACCGGGCGATCTCGCGTTGATTGCGATCCCCGAAAATCTTTTTAAGAAACTTGATCATACATCTCCTTCTTCTCAATAAGTTTCGTTAAGCTGATGAAGTATTATACCATTGTGAAAGCGTACCGTAAAATAATAGCTGTGCCTGGCGACGGCCCTGGCTCAACGGCCATTGCCAGGGGAAGTCGCGGCTACCTTTGCGAAGTTCACCTCCGTGGACTAGTTGACGCGCTAGAGCCTGTCCACGCAGATGGACAGATGGCTTTTGGCCTATGGTAGCCTACTCCAGTAGGCGTACTGGGGGGAGCTAGCTCTTCTTACTCGCTTACCCGCTTTATCGCTTACCCGCTTCATCGCTTACTCGCTTTATCGCTTACTCGCTTTATCGCTTACTCGCTTTTCAGGGTGGCGGTTCAGGGGTAGGGAACCCATAGCCTCGGGCTTCACTGGCGTGGTTGATGACAATAAAGGCTTGAGGATCAATACCCTGCACTATTTTTCTAAGATGGGGAATTTGGACCTCGGTGAGGACACTCAGGAGTACATCTCGTGGGTGCCCGGTGTACATTCCGGTACCTGCTAGCGAGGTGACGCCGCGCCCTAACACTTTCATAATTTGGGCAGCTAGCTGCTCTTTCTCATTGGTGATGATGGTGGCCAACACTGGCTGAACTTTAGGCGCTGGAAATTTCTCCCCTTCTATTCTGCGCTTCAAGTATTTAAGCATCGTCAGTTTTTCTGGGGAGATGATGGAGAGGATAGTTAGAATTATGAGTGCCGTGTAGATAAAAACGATGCCGGCAATTACCCAGTTGCCTGGAATCAACCGGCCGATAGTGGCGCGGGTGATCATAACTTCGATTTGCGTGGTCGGTGTGGGATGGATATTGAGCTTGATGACCCAGCTGATGAGCAAGAGGGTGATCATCCAGAGGTAATTGCGTCGGAAGCGATGTGCGATTGCCTCCCACCAGGAGGTGCGGAAGGCTGGATAGAGCAGATCCCTCTCCAACTGCGCGGCCCAATCCGCCGCCGGCACGTAGGGAGGGGACATCATCGCGGCGAAGTAGTTGGTTTCCAGTAACCGTGAGCGGCGGTACCAGAGCTCGTAGTAGCGGTAGCGTCGCGCCTCAATGTTTAAGAAAGCGAGCAATAGTACCAGTACCAGCAATAAGCTAAAGTGGGGATTCTCGGGTGAGCCGAAGACGAAGGTGAGGGCCGCGGCCTCTGTGACTACCGCCCAGTTGGTAGTAGTATCCAGACGGCTGCGCCAGAAGTTGACTCGCTGTATCTCTGCCCGGTAGAGGTGGGTCATGGCGGTGGCAAACTGCGGCGTTTTTAGCCGGTAGCTCTGGTAAGTCCAGACGACGTCGTCGAAATCTTCCTCTGTCGAGGGCATTAAAAACACTCCTCTGAGAATAAGTCTAAAGTCGCAAGTCAAAAGTCGCAAGTCAAAAGTCTAAAGTCTGCTGCAAAACCAAGGCGGTTGCGTTAGTGAAGCATTTTCGTGCCTCGTTGGTGTGGCATCCACCATGGAGACTCCTCTGAAAATGGCGAATGGCAAATCAGCATAGTTGCTTTATCGCCTACTCGCCTACTCGCTTTTTCGCCTACTCGCTTACTCGGCGCTTCTCTAAATTATGACAGCGGTTTGTTATTTGTCCACCGCTGGAGTTATGTTAAACTGAGTGCGTTAGGGTATTCTATCTTCTTTAGGAGGCAAAATGGACGAGGAAATCAAGTTCGAGGCTGAAGAGCTAGCGCAAGTTGAGGCGGAGAGAGTATCTATTCAGGGAGGCGGCGCCCAACACGTTAAGGCCGATAAAGTGTACGTCAACGGCGGTGGTATCGGGCAAGTGGAGGCGCGTTTCGTGGAGGTGCAGAATGGCGGCATCGGCATGGTGCATGGCGAGAACGTCACCGTGAAAGATGGTGGAGTGGGCTGTGTATTGGCTGCCAATGTCAGATTGGATGACGTGAGCGTGTTCTGCGTGGCGGCCGGTTCGATTGAGGGGTCTGATGTACACATACTCTTTGATCTGCGTGCGGCGGTGCTTTTCGGCATGGTGGTGGGAGCCATACTCGGCCTTTTGAAATATATCGAGCGATGTCAAGAGGCGTGAACGAGAGGTGTTAACGACAACAAGGGCGGCGCTTTAAGCGCCGCCCTTGATTTGTGCTAGCGTGCGATATTACTATTGCATCGCCACTCTGACTACCTGGCTGAAAGCCTGGGGATCGCGCACGGCCAGCTCGGATAGCATCTTGCGATTTAGCTGGATATTGGCCAGCTTCAGGCTATGCGTGAGCCGGCTGTAGGTGCTCCCATTCAGGCGCGCCGCAGCGTTGATGCGGGTGACCCAGAGGCGGCGGAAATCGCGTTTGCGATTACGCCGGTCACGGTAGGCATAGCCCATCGCGTTGAGCATTCCCTCGTTGGCCCGCCGGAACAACCGGTGACGCGATCCGTAAAACCCTTTGGTCCGGCGAAGAACCTTCTTATGACGACGTCGTGTGACAGATCCGCTTTTAACCCTCATTACTTATTTCCTCCTAGCCCTTTTTGCCCAAATAAGGGGCTAATTTCTGTACACGACGCTTGGTTCCCGCATTCGCGACTTCTTTCATTTGGCTGAATTTCCGGCGGACATCTTTTGGTTTCCGACGGCGAAAGTGGCTTTTCCCTTGACGGGTGCGCACCAATTTGCCCTTGCCGCCTTTGGTGCGGCGAAAGCGTTTAGATGTTGCTTTATGAGTTTTGATTTTCGGCACGTTATTACTCCTCTCGTTTATTTAGGGGCCAGAACCATGAGCATGGTTCTTCCATCCAGTTTTGGCTTCTGTTCTAGCTTGGCTATGTCATTGAGTGCTTCGATAATGGTGAGCATCTTATCCCGTGCTATCTCTAGATGAGTGATCTCGCGTCCCCGGAACCGCATCCGGACCTTCACCTTGTTCCCCTGTTCCAACCAGCGTCTGGCATCCTTGATTTTGAATCCCAGATGATGTTCGGTGGTCTTGGGGCGCAGGCGGATCTCTTTGATCTCCACCTGCTTTTGGGACTTGCGGGCCTTACGTTCTTTCTTTGATTGCTCGTAAAGAAATTTGCCGTAATCCATCATGCGCGCCACGGGTGGATCAGCGTTAGGTGCAACTTCCACCAGGTCTACTTCAGCCTCTATGGCTATCTGAAAAGCTTCTTGTTG